>NZ_CAKKTK010000011.1:0-84287 GCF_920656135.1 Frankia sp. Cppng1_Ct_nod
CCCCCACATCCCGCGCAGGAAGGTACGACAGACTCCGCCCGGCGAATGCCACCGCTCTGCGGCGGGTTGCCCCGATAGGGGCTTCCCGGCCGCTGACACACCCACCGACTACCGGCCGACCACCCTGCCCCCGCAGACGCCCCGCAGCCGCCATCGTCGCGGCGTCTGGCACCGGGCACCTTCTCGGATACGGGGTCCGTGCAGCGAACCACCCCCGGCGCCGGCGACCACAGGTCGCCGAAACCCTAGGGATTTCCCCGAAGCGCCGGAGCGCCGTCCTGTGGTCTCGTCAACCCTGTCACCGTCCTGCTGTTCCTTGGCTGCGTGGCTAGCCCTGTCCCTGACCGCTGTTGGGGGCCGGGCCGGCTGTGCCCGGGCGGCGGAGAGACGACCGCGCCCCGGGGGGAAACGTACCTATGACGTCGATCCCAGCAGGCGACCCCGGGGCGGTGCGAACCGGTATCCACGTCTTCCTGCTCGACGGTTTCCGCCTCTGCGTGGACCAGCGGCTGACACCGGTGCCGTTCGCCGCCCAGCGGCTGGTCGCGCTGCTCGCGTTGCGGGCTCGGGAGGTGGCCCGTTCGGAGGTGTCGGGAACACTGTGGCCCGAGGCCAACGAGGCGCAGGCAAACGGCTGCCTACGGACGGCCTTGTGGCGGCTGCGACGCACAGAGCGGACCCTCGTCACCGCGACGCCCACTCATCTCGGCCTGTATCCCGCGGTACGGACGGACGCCAACGAGACGATCGCGTATGCGCGGCGGCTGCTGGAACCGTCCGACCAATTCAACGGATGCCGGCTCCATCCGCAGCCACTGCTCGGGATGCTGCTGCCTGGCTGGTACGACGACTGGGTTGTCTTCGAGAGGGAGCGACTTCGTCAGCTCACCCTGCATGCGCTGGAGTCCCTCGCCGACCGACTACTGGCCGCCGGCCGGTTCGGTGCGGCGGCGGACGCCGCCTACGGTGCGATCCACGCCGATCCGTTGCGGGAGAGCGCGCACCGGACGCTCATCCGCGTCCATCTCGCCGAAGGGAACGGGTATGAGGCGCTGCGCACCTACCGTTCCTACGCAGATCTGCTCCGCCGTGAACTCGACATTCCCCCGTCGATGCAGCTGACATCGTTGATCAGGCCTACGATGCCATGAGCCGAGGCAACCGGGCGTGGCAACGGTGGACCGACAACCCGGCAGGACGGGTGACGGGCCACTGACGCGCGGATGATGGGCCCGGCTGCATCATGCAGCGTGACCCACTTTGACGGCGTTGAAGACGGGCAGTCATTACGCTCCGGGCTGCTCGTGCTCGCGGTCTGGGTCGGACCCGACGGTCGCATGCTCGCCCGCCTGCGGATGACCCGCGACGTGGCCGCCCCCGAGGAGACCCTCGTCACCACCGCGTCCCGACACGAGACCCTCGACGAGGTCCGGGCCTTCCTCGACTCCTTCGCCGACCTGGAAACCTGAACCGGTCCAGGCAAGAGACGGGCGCCGGCCACGGCGAACCGAACCCCTTGGGCCGCTCGCGCTCGACCGCGCGACGACGGAACTCCGGTGGGTGAGGAGCGGGCACGTGGACATCCTGCCTGGTGGCCGAGGCCACATCAGACAAGGTGTCCGTGCTGAGGGGTCAAGCTCACCCGGCCACGACCAGATGGTCAAGCGCCTTGTCGGTCAGGACGATGAGCCTGCGTCGGCCGCCGTCGGGATGCGGTTGGCGGCGCACATAGCCACGCATTTCCAGGTCGTCGACCATCTGGCCGGCGGCTTGCTTGGTTACGCCCAGCCGGTCAGCCAACTCCGTCCCGGTCGCGCCGGACCCGCGTAGGGCCTGGAACACCATCCCGCGCACCGGCCGCAGGTCGGCGTACCCGGCTGCGTCCACCCTGCCGACGAACTCGGCGACCACGACCTGGAGATGCGGACTTGCATGATTCTTGATCTCCTTGGTCACGGCGACCGTTTCTCGGCCGTCATCCTTATGACGGACCCCGACCAGAGACTGTGACCGGGCTGATGAACTGGAACGTCGACGACAGTTTGGCCAGGAGTTTCGAGGAGAACCGGACACGCCTGAAGGCGGTGGCATACCGGATGCTGGGCTCGACGAACGAGGCCGAGGACGCGGTGCAGGAGGCGTGGCTGCGCCTGAGCCGCAGCGATACAGCCGTCATCGACAACCTCAGCGGCTGGCTGACGACGGTTGTCGGGCACGACCCACAGCCGGACGCCGATCGCACCCACCGTTCGCGCCCAGTCCACTCTCACGAGGACGGGCGCTCTCCTCCGCCAAGGTCTGCCAGAAGGACCCGGGCGCATCGGCCAGCGCCGCCAGGCGGACGCCGCGTAACCGCTCGACGTCATCGGGCGCGATTCGACGTACGTTGACCGTCACGCTCATGTCAACGACGACCGGAGCGCATCGCTTTCAGCGAGGATGCTGAAGGCCTTGAAATCCTCATCCGCCCGGCACGGCCGGACAGGTCCCGGACGGGGATCTCGCCCCGCTTCGCGGGCTCCGCGATGCCACCGGGGACGCCTTCGTGGCTGACGTCGCGCTGCGCCTGGGAGCAGGGTCCTACCTTCGAGAGCCGCCTGCACCTCATACCGGTCGATAGGACCTGGGCACCGTAGCCGTACATCTCATCGGCGAACGGACCGATCCGACGAAAAGCAACGGAATCCATCAAGAAGACCACTTTACGCCTACATACGGAGCACTACTTCAAATGGGATTATGTACTTGTTGTGGTCAGTTAGACGATCAGGGCAGACTTTTGATCTTCTTCCAAGGAGGAACCGGGTGGGAATCCCACTCCATGAGCGGATCCTCGATTCGATCGAGGCATACTTCGCGCTCTCACCACAGATGCTGGCGCTCTCCCTGGATGCGGTGCAGCCGGAAACCGGCCGGCCGGCCACACGCCTGTCACTCACGGCGGCACGTGAGTTCGCCATGGATCCCACCGCACCGGCTACCGCTGGAGATGCAATCTGGTCCCAGCTTGTCCGACTGGCGAGCGAGAAGAAGGAGCCCTGGGACCTGGCTGTCATCTGGATGATGGCCCCGGGTCTTCGTCGGATCTGTCGCCGGTGCCGTCGCTACAACCCGGCCATGGACCCTGGTGAGCTTGAGTCCGAGGCTGTCGCCGGACTCGTCGAAGCCCTCCAATCGGCCGAGCCGGAACGGGAGGGGCTCGGCAGCTGGCTGTGGTGGACCACCTACCGGCATGTTCAGCGAGCATGTTCACACGCACGCAGGGAAACACCGACAGCCGACATAGAACTAGTCGGAAATCTCAAGACACACGAATATGATGAATCTCGGTCGACCGCACCAACGCTCCGCCTGGTCGACAGCGTCGTTCCGGTCGCCGAGGAGTTGGACACGGTGGGACGCGCTTCCCTGGAAGGAGAGCGACTGGGCGCCCTCGCGCACCGACTCGGACTCGATCAGACCCTCAGCACTTCAGATCTACCGGCGGGTAAAGCGGCATGACCAGCCGACCACTGACATTTCCTGAGCTGTTCGAGCTTCCAACCGTTGTTGATCTCCGAACAGCTGCGCGCGCCGTCGGGATTTCGATCAACACGGCCTACAAGTTGGTACACTCCCAGCGATTCCCCTGCCCGGTCATGCGGCTCGGGTGGCGCTATCAGGTATCGACAGCGGGCTTACTGAAAGCCCTCGGGATCGAGGGACCTGGCGTCCACCTCGACGACGTCCAACGCGGGGCGAATTTCGCGCGAAGATTCATCTGAAAAACCACCATCAGGCCGTACCCAGAGAACCGGAGCACCACAGTCAGCATATAGGCGCCACCGCGGCCATCCATTGATCATCGAAGGCTGAGCGCAGGAGCGGCGAGCGAGGTGATTCGCCTGCTCGACCGACTGTTCATGGCCGGGCCTGCCGAAGTACTCGGCAGGCCCGGCCAGCGTTGTCGCAGCCGGCGGAAAACCGCTGGTCCGGGCCACGAACCACGAGTCATGGCCCTGAAGCCGAGCAACCCGAGGGTTATTTCTCATAGCCAAGTATGTCGATTTCACACCGTGGTCCGTTCACCCCACGTACCAGCACAGCCTCCACCACATGGCATGCGGATACTGGTTTCATCGGGTCGGTCTTCGAGCAGCACCCGACTCTTACTGGTGGAGGAACCCACCGTGGCTTTCACAAGCGCCCTCGCCGAACTTGTCCCAGATCGGACATTCGCCAGGACTATCGCCCTGGCTCACCGCCGGTTCGAACCGATACTCGGCCGGATCTGTGAGTTTGTTTCCGCCGACCAGACGGCCATGGACATCGGTGCCTGGTACGGGCCATGGACCCACTGGTTGTCACGCCGTGCCCGCAGTGTCGTGGCGGTCGAGGCAAACCCCGAGCTGGCCGCCTTTATCAGCCGCACCGCCCGGCTAAATGTACGAGTCGTGGCAAAGGCCGCCTCCGACAGGGAAGGCATCGCGGAACTGTGGCTGCCGGAAGGTGGCCGAGGCACCGAGGGGCGTGCCTCCTTGTCACCACTCGGCCCAGGTCACACGGTAAAAGTCAAAACAATCCGCCTTGATAGGCTTGACGTCGATAACGTTGGCCTGGTGAAGATCGACGTGGAGGGACACTAGCTGCAGACGCTCAAAGGCGCCGAGGGAATCATCCACCGGTGGCGTCCCAAGCTTGTTGTTGAGATCGAGGATCATCGGTCTCCAGCCGCCGCGACCCTGGAGTTGTTGGAAAGCTGGGATTACCAGGATTGGTTCTTCCAGGGTAAGCGGATGCATCCCCTTACCGGATTCGACCTTGTCGCCCACCAAAAGGCGATGACCGGAGCAGCCCACCATGGCTATCTCCAGACGGTCATCACCGGCACCGGCGCAGAATACATCAACACCATCCTGTTCATCCCCAACAGTGGAGCAAGACCCTGACCTTCTACGAGCATGCGGAAGATCCAGGCGGAACATGAACCATCCCCAGTACCAGCCGATCCATTCCAGAGTGGCGAGTTCGATGTCGTCAAAGCTGCGCCACTGGCCCTTGTTCCGGACGAGTTCGGTCATGTACAGTCCATTTGAACCCGCCCAGCACAATGCACCCCGAGAGTACGAAATCATCAACCGACACGAACACATGTTCAGTACTTCGGGTAGGACCCGCGCCGACGGTGAACCTCGTGACCGTGGGTATGGGGATCGTGGTCGGCTTGACGTTCCTGTGACCCTTGCGCTGAGCGGCCTCGGTCGGCACTTTCCTTGAGAACGCGGGGTGGTACTGGGCGGTAGCCGCCGGTCTACCGGGGAGGAGCGTGTGGCAGCCGCGCGGCCAGCACGTCGAAGTGCCGCTGGGCAGACCACGCTCGCCGGTCGCCGATGACGTAGATCCGCCGCTTGGCTCGGCTTACCGCCACGTTGAGCAGGTTCGGTTTGCTCGCCGCCCAACGCTTGGCACCAGGCCGGGCTGGATCGCCGCCGAGGACCAGGACGACGACGTCCGCCTCCTTTCCCTGGGCGGTATGGACGGTTCCGGCGACAAGTCCGGGATACCGGTGGGCGTACGGTGCGACGTTTCGGGCTATGTCCCGGAACGGCGCTATGATCATCACCTCGGACATGTCGTGGCCGACCCGAGCCAAGGCCGCCAGGATGCGCTCGACCTGCTGTCCTTCGGCCGGCACCCAGTTGCCGTGGGACTCGTCCGACACCACGTCGATCCACTTCGACTCGGGCAGCGTGGGAAACGACGACGCGAATCGGCTCGCGGCCGCCGGGGACGTGGCGGAGATCATGAGGCCTTCGTAGACGGCGTCGTTCACCACCCCGAACATCGGCTCGTCGCAGCGGCGGTGCACGGTCAGCGGTGCTCCGACCCAGATGGGCTCCGTGTCGCCCGGTAGCCAGGTGCCCAACGGGTTCAACCGGTCCGCGAGCGCCTGGACGGAGGTGCGGGCCGGCAGCCACTGCTCGTCGACGCCGTGGTCTCTGCGCAGCATCTGTTCGACCCGGAACGGCAGGGTCGACACCGGCTCGAGTTGCAACGGATCACCCACGATCACCGCCCGCCGGGTCCGCCAGAGCGCGCCGACGGCGACCTGGGGGCTTGCCTGCCCGGACTCGTCGATCAGCAGCCAACCCAGGTCCTCCCTCCCCAGGTGGGAGAACAGGCGGGCGAACGACGCGAACGTCGTGGAGACGACCGGTACGACGAAGAACAACGCCCGCCACGCCTCCCGTGCGGCGGCGGGCGAGATGTCTCCGGGCGCGGACCCGCCGACGACGTCCATCGCAGCCTGCAGGCTCTGCCGCATTTCCCGCGGCGCGTGCCGCAGGAACGCCTTATGCAGTCGAAGTGCGGCGAAAAACAGCCCCGTGCGCGTCGCGTTCCATGCCGGGTCGGTCCACGGGGCGGTCCGCTCCCGTCGGTGGCGGTTGGTCCACCAGGTCGGGTCCGGAAACTGTTCGCCCAGCGGACCGCTGGCTTCGTCGAGACGGCGGGTGAGTAGGTCCAGTTCCTGGCGGAGGCGGCGTGCCTCGCCGTCGTGGGCCGCCACCGTCGTCTCCGCACGCCGCGCCTCGTCAGCGAGCCGGGTGACCTGGCGTCCGATCTCCACCACGGACCGCTCGGCGGCCGCGGTGGACGTTGCCAGCTCGTCGTCGTGCTCCCGCCACCGCCGGATGGCCGCACGGTCGAACAACAGCCGATCGAGGACACCTGGCCGGAACTGGCGGTGGTCTAGACGCAGGGCGAGCAGCCTGTCGCACTCGGCCGACCATGCGCCGGCGGCGGCGGCCGCCTGATCGTGGGCCTTGCGAGCCTCGCTGAGCGCGTGACGTGATTTCTCGGCGGCCGAGTCCGCCGCTTGGGTCGCCCACGCGAGGTGCGTCTGCCGGGCGAGCATCTGGAACGTCTCGTCTCGTGCGGCCTGGGTAGATGCCGCGGCGGCCAGCGCCCGACGGAACTCGGCCACCTCCGACGACCAGGACTGAGGCGGCGGTGAGGCCTCGTAGCCGCGCAGAATCGCCATCATCGCAGGTCGGGCGGCTGCTGCGACGGGAGCCGGCGCCGGGCCCGCTGGCCGGCCGACCGGGGTCGGCGGTGATCCGGCGCGGCCGGTGGGCGGTCCCGGCGCGGCTGCCCTCCGGCCGTACCAGAAGTCGCTGACGAACCGGCCGCGAAGCTCCTTGTTGCCCAGCCGCCCGGCGACGAGCGCCCACGCGGCGGCGGGCGGTTCGACTCCCTGTGGCAGGGGCTTATTGACCAGCAGAGCGTCGGCTACGGTCGGGAAGTAGTCCAGCCGCGCTGCTTCGGCCACCCACGACTCGTCGATGGCGTCCCGGGCCGGGATCTCCTCTGTCACGTTCGCCACCGCCCCGTTGTTGGCTGAGGCGACGACCATCTCGAAACCAGTGAGCGTCGGGTTCCATTCGTGGACGACGCGGCTGTACTCACCGGTCATCCAGCGATGACGCTGCCCGGTAAACGCGTCCCCCGGCTTGGCCAGCTCGGCCAGCCGCCGGGCCCGTTCGACCACGACCGCGGCAACGACGTCACGCAACATCGTCGTCTTGCCCGTCCCCGGCGGCCCGTTGACGGCGAACAGGCCGCCGTCGGGACCGGCCATTCTCAGCACACCGTTGACGGCGAGCTGCTGGCCGAGCGCCAACGGATGATCGGAGCTGCTGGGCCAACGACCCAGCGGCACCTCGGCCGGCGCGGTCGCGCCGAGCACGACCTCGACTCGCTCCCGGACGTCCACCCTGGCGGCCGTGTCGATCTCGGCGTTCGGACGCAGATACTCTCGCAGCACGGTGCCGACCGATCGTCCTGCCTGTTCGGCCACCCTGCGCAGGTCGTGCGCGACCATGCTGTTGAGGAAGTCGTGGGTCTCGGAGCCTTCACCGGCCTCCGACACGGCCGTGCTGCTGACACGGATCTCCGCGTACGGGAACAGACCTGCGACCTCGGTAGCCACCGCTGCGGAGTCCCGGCACGCCCACAATGTCCGCAGGTCGATCTGGGGCCGTGTCGAACGGCCGTCCGCGTCGCAGGGGTCCTCAGGCTGGACGACGAACGGACTGAGCAGTCGCTCGAAGCCAGGCGCTACGCCGGTAGCGGTGCTATCGGCGGTCAGCCGCGCGTGCACCTCGGGGCTACGCCGCGCCGCCCGTCCAGTCTCCGACGCGCAGGATGACAAGGTCACGGAGTCCGGCAGCGGATGCCCAGTGCTGTCCACAACAAATGCCGCCAACGCGCTTTCCCCGCCCGGACGTTCCTCGAAGCTCTCGGCGTCCGAGCCGAAAATCTGTGTGAGCAGCCCGTAAACCGACTCGAGCGAATACACACCCAGGAACACGACATGCCGCCAGACCAGGCCTCGCCGCAGACGCTCACGGGCTAGCTCGTGGCCTGGCTGCCAGGGAAGCGGTTCATCCGGACCAAGCGTGTACACCCGCCGTTGCCTGCTGGCCTTCTCGACCGAAGGTGGGGTGAACGCCTCCACGGCACCCCAGAACCGGATGATCGCGGCACGATCGGTTGCGATCTCCGTCACCGGCTCCTCGGACGATACGGGCCATATCGGAAGGTCACTGTACCGATTCGGGTACGGACAGCATCAACGACCGTGCTCCAGAGCCAGTAGTCGGTGGGTCCGGGCCGTCCGGGCGGCCATTCGTCGAGTAGCCAGCGGCCCGGGCACACTTGCGTGCCCCGATCCTTCCGGACGACCAGGACACCATCAAGAAGGTAGGGCCGCATGAGGGCGCCACCAGCGACCTATCAGCCCCAACGCCCCGAAAGGATGCGGTTCAGTGAAGACGGCGCCGCACCATCGGCCGATCTTGACCTTGAACAGGACAGCGTCGTCGACGGCCCGGATTCGCTCGTGCGGGGTGCCCGGATCGGCGAACTACTCCCTGGCCTTCGTCAGCAGCGGGTGGCTGATCTGGTCGAGCGGGGTGCGGGCCGGCACCGACATCGCCGGCATCGTCCATCTGACAGGCAATCCTTCCCTGCGCCCCGAGCACCGCCGCCGAACGGCCCAGGCGGCCGTCTAACGCCGTTTCGTGCACTTTTACTGACATTGAATTCGTAGGGTGACATCCGGGTCTTGTGGGGTACCCCGGGTGTATGAGGTATCCGGATGGCGGTGGATTGACCGCCGCCGATCGTGCACGACGGGAAGAAGTCCGGCTACAGGCCGCGGACCTGTTCGCTGGTGGGACGTCACCGCCGGCGGTGGCCCGGCGGCTGCGGGTGTCGCGGAAGTCGGCGTACGCCTGGCATCAGACGTGGGAGACCGACGGTCGGGACGCGCTGCGCTCGGCGGGGCCGGCGGCGCGGTGCCGCCTCGATGAGGAGCAGCAGGCCCGGCTGGCAGACGAGTTGGACCGGGGGCCGGCGGCGCACGGCTGGACGGTTGACCAGCGGTGGACCCTGGCCCGGATCGCCACGCTGATCGCCCGGCTGTTCGGGGAGTCCTACACCCTGACCGGGGTGGACAAGCTGCTGCACCGCATGGGGTATTCCGCGCAGCGGCCGGTGCACCGGGCGGCGACGAGGTCGGCGGGTGTGCCCTCGAAGACGATCCGGCCGCCGTCGTGGCCGGCGCCGGGGCCGAGATCGATGATCCAGTCGGCGTGCGCCATGACCGCCTGGTGGTGCTCGATGACGATGACCGACTTGCCGGAGTCGACGAGCCGGTCGAGCAGGCCGAGCAGCTGCCCGACGTCGGCGAGGTGCAGGCTGGTGGTCGGCTCGTCGAGGACGTAGACGCCGCCGTTGGCGGCCAGGTGGGTGGCCAGCTTGAGCCGCTGCCGCTCGCCGCCGGACAGCGTAGTGAGCGGCTGGCCGAGGCTGAGGTAGCCGAGCCCGACGTCGGCGAGCCGGTTGAGGATGGCGTGCGCGGCCGGGGTGCGCGCCTCGCCGGCGCCGAAGAACTCCTCGGCCTCGGTCACCGACATCGCGAGCACCTCGCTGATGTCGCGGCCGCCGAGGTGGTGGTCCAGCACCGATGCTCCGAACCGCTTCCCCTCGCACTCCTCGCAGGTGGTGGCGACGCCGGCCATCATCGCCAGGTCGGTGTAGATGACGCCGGCGCCGTTGCAGTTGGGGCAGGCGCCCTCGGAGTTGGCGTGGGGACGACTCAGCCCCGGCAACCCGTGGGGTCCGGGGTGTCGTGCTAGCATTGCTATCAGGAGGTGGTCCAGATGGCGGCTGTCAGCATCCGAGACCTCGACGACGGCGTGCGGGAGAGGCTGCGCGTACGGGCGGCGCGCCACGGCCGTTCGATGGAGGCCGAGATCCGCGCGATCCTCGCCGAGGCGGTCAGCGAGCCCGAGGACGCTGCCGGTCTTGCTCAGACCCTGCTCGCCCGGTTCGGCGCGCTTGGTGGCGTCGATCTTCAGCTGCCGGTGCGGACCCAGGCACCGCGCGCAGCGGACCTGTTCACGTAACCGGACGCCACCCTTACAATGATCGTTCTCGATACCAACGTCATCTCCGAGCTCATGCGCGCAGCACCAGCCGACCGCGTCGTAACGTGGGTAACCAGCCGACCCGGTGACGCCTTGAACACGACCTCGGTGAGCCTAGCTGAGGTGCGTTATGGCATCGTCCGACTGCCGGTCGGTCGCCGCCGCGAGCTGCTGCTGGCGGCCGCGGACGACGTCTTTGCGGTATTCCGGGATAAAGTCTTGCCCTTCGACGCCGCGGCGGGCCGCCACTACGCCGACGTGGTGGTCGAGCGTGAACAAGCCGGGGCTCCGATCAGCGGCTTCGACGCCCAGATCGCGGCCATCTGTCGATCCCGCGACGCGGTGTTGGCCACCCGCAACACCAGCGACTTCACTGGCCTGGGTCTGGAATTGGTCAACCCCTGGGGCTCCGATGTTTTGCCCGCCGAGCAGACCATCACCCGGCGCGATCGAGCGCCCGACTGAGTAAACGCACCGTCATGCTGTGGTGCGGTCCGCGTAGCGTGACCGCTAGTGCCGTGAGGCGGCCGTTTGTAGCGCCGCGGCTGGGCTCGCACGCTGTCGCACGCTGTAGCGTCGCTTGGGCGGTTGATCCCGGAGGGATGGTCGGCAGCTGCAAGACCAGCGGGGTAAACCGCTGCACGCAACAGGTGCGCGAACTACGTTATTCATCCCGGCCTTGTCGATCTTTCGGGCTCAGTCCTTGCGGTCTGTGCGGGTGTAGAGGTTCCGGAGCCACCGGGTTCGACCTTTCCTGCCACCACCATGCCGACCACGACGCCGTCCAGTTCGGCGATCAGCGGTGCCGCGCATCCGACTCCTGGCGACCTGCGGCGACTCCTCCCCCTCCTCCAGAGGAAGGGCCAGGGTTCGGGGCGGAGCCCCACTGTTCTCAAGCTGCGCCGCGCAGTGATCGGTGTGGCCGGATCTGGCTACCGGTCGAGAACGTGGGTGAAGTGATGCGCGGCGATGGCCATGCCCGCGTTCAGGTAGAGACGATGAGCGTCCGTCCGGGTCGGCCCGACGCCTGAGTCCAGCCGGACCTGGTCGCAGCCGAGGCGGCGGGCCTCTGTGAACAGCCATGCGAGCAGACGGCCCGCGTATCCGTGTCGGCGTGCGGATTCGAGTGTTGAGAGATCGTCCACGTAGAGATAGCGACCGAAGGACAGGGCGTGGCCGATGCGGAATCCGGCTACCGCCCGCGCAGCCGGATCGGATGGCTCGAACGCCCCTACCAAGCGGTAGCCCTCAGGTCGCTGGATGCCGTCGACGAGCCGGACGAACTCGCTTTCGGTGTGGATGTTCGTGCGGAGCGTGGCCATCGCGAGGTACGCGGAGCTGGTCGCGGGAGGCAGAATCTCACAAATGTCGGCAGTCACGCGGCACAAGACTAGTACGGCGATCGTCGTTTTGTGATCATAAAAATCTGACTGTCCTCCGCCCCCGGCACCACGTGCGACGCTCCGACGCTCCGACGCTCCGCCGCGGCGAACGGGCGGGGTCCTGTTCGGCGTGGCGTGTGCGGCGCCCCCGACTCGATGCCCTGGATGGCCCGGCTGGTCAGCGTGGGGGTTGCCGCCCCGGGGGTGCGGCCTTGAACACGCACAGACTATTAGCGATGGCCTTCCGGCTCAGCCGGCGTGGGTGCGGAGCCAGGTGTGTCCAGCGTCGGCGACCTGTTTGCGTCTGGTGCGGAGCCGTGGTGGGCCGTAGCGCGCTTCGTACTCCCGAAAGAGTGTCAGCGTGGCGGCTAGCCCGAAGATCGTCTCCCAGGGTGCATATTGCCAGACGGGAAGGCTTTCGAGGAGTACGTGGGTGGCGTGGGATGTGTGTCCGGCCGCGATGAGCCGGGGTGCGAGAAGCGCGGCGTCGACCCAGGGGGCTGCGTGGGATGCCAGTGCCCAGTCGATGACGAACGCTCGGTGGTCGGCGATGAGCAGGTTGCCGGCGTGGAGGTCGGCGTGCACCAGGGTCTTACCGGTGGCGTCGGCGGGGTCGTGAGCCTGTCCCCGTAACGACGGCGGCCGGCCCAGCCAGTCGTAGTAGCCCGACCGGGAAACACTCAGTACTCGACAGGCCACCGCGACGTCCACGTCCAGCTCGACGTCGTCGGCGAGTTCACGGACCAGCCGAAAAGCTAGTTTGGGAGGACGTTCTCCCGGGCAAAGTAAGCCGCCGCCCGCTTCAGGATCTCGTTCTCCATCTCCAGTCGGCGCTTGTCACGTCGCAGCTGGGTCAGTTCGCGTTTCTCGGCACTCGTCAGCCTGGTTTCACTGCTGTTGTCGTCGGCGTCGGCCTGGGCCATCCAGTGACGCAGGCAGGACTCGCTTATCGACAGCTGCTTCGCGAGCGCGGCGACCGATAGCTCGCCGCGGCGGGCGAGCTCGACCGCGCGACGACGGAATTTAGGTGGGTGAGGAGCGGGCACGTGGACATCCTGCCTGGTGGCCGAGACGGTGGATCTCGCCTACCCTTACCGCCGACGAGAGCCGCGCGGACCTGCTAATATAGGTGAATGTTCGGTCTAATTCCAGAGAATGCCCTCGATGAGGTCGGCCGGGAAACGGACATGATAGGTCGCCTCCTGCGCCTCGACTTGATGACCTTCGTGACCGCGGCCGCATCCCTGGACCAGTGGGATCCTGATTTTGGCCGCGGGGTCGACGCCGCGTTCCGGATGGCCGTTTGCCGTCGGTTCGACGAGAGTAGCTCGACGGCCGACATCGTCGAGTTCGTGGCCAAGACGCGCCTGGCCCTCGGGCCGGGCGGGGTCGATCTCGATCCGGGCCTGAGCGAGGCCCTCCTTGCCGACGCAGCCGGGCTGACCGGTCTTTCGCATCCTGGCGCGGACGCCGAGACGACGGTACGGACCAAAGTAGTCCTGATCTCCAGCATCGTCGCCCAGCTCAGCCTCGAGGAGGCGGACATAACCGAGCTGGTCGGCCGAGTCGGCGGCTGACCGAAGCCCGTCGTCCCGCGCCGCGACCGGCCGACCGGTCTGAACCCGTCAGCCGGTCTCGCGGGCAGGTCAGTCGACTGTTTCCTGGTCCGGAACCAGCGTCATGTCTGTATCCAGATGGTCAACGAGATGCGCGACTATGCGCTCGGCGTCCCGCCGGACGAAACCCAACAGCGCCGAACCCCGGGTCTTCAGGCGGTAGAGGCCCAGGTAGTAGCTTCCCATCACCGCCCCGACCCCGGCGGCATGACGAGGCATGCCGGAACCGTCGAGAAACTCGGGCGCCAGCCAACTCCAGTCATGACGGTACCCGGTCGCCCAGATGACAGTCGCGGGGGCCAGGCATTCACCGTCGTCCGTGATGACCTGTCCGCCTGACACTCCGCGGGCTCGGCCCACCAGGTGGACCGCACAATCCTGCGCCATCTGCTGTAACCGGTTGCCGACCACCGGGTCCGAGCCGGTCAGCGCGTCGACGAGGGGAAGTTCGACGGGCGCCGTCATCACGCCGAAAATGCTCATCCACCAAAAGATGTCGCGGCCCAGCACCTGTTGCGGAAGCTCCGGCCTCGGCCGTCCGTGACTCAGCATCACCTCGCGGCCGCCGGCTAGCTCCCTCGCGATCTGAATCCCGCTGTTGCCCGCGCCGACTACCAGCACCGGACCGGCCCCGATCTGGTCGGGGTTGCGGTACTCACTCGAATGCAGCTGCCGCACGCCCACCGGCAACTGGGACCCGAAGGCGGGTATGAACGGCGCGCCGAACGCCCCCGTCGCGATGATCAGACTGCGGGCGATGACGGTGCCCGTCGTGACCTGGACCTCGAACCCGTCGTGGACCCTCCTCACAGCGGTAACCCGGCTGTCCAGCCGGATCGGAATGTCAAAGTGCGTGGCGTACCGGGCCAGGTACTCGGCGATCTCGTTCTTTCCTGGATAACGGTCTGGCGGACCCGGAAATGCGAGACCGGGCAAGGAACAATATCTGGCCGAGGTGAAGGTCCGCAGCGAGTCCCAACGGCGATGCCAGACGTGACCGATCCGCGGTCCGCCGTCGAGGACCGCGAAATCCAGGCCCGGCTGCCGACACAGGTAGTACGCGGCGGCCAGGCCGGCCTGGCCGCCGCCGATCACCACCACGGACATTCTCGTAACCGGCCCGGCCGCCTCCCATGATTCGGTAGGCTCGACACGATCATTTCGTTCCATGCTCATGACCCGCTGACGGGGACGCTGGGGATCGGCTCCACGGACGCGGCGGGTACCCGGGATCGCACGCCCACAAAGGCGAGAGCAGTCGCCGCCAGGCCGAGTCCGACGCTCACCCACATGGCTGCATGCAGGCCGGTGACGAAGGATGACTCCGCGTCGCCGACCAGACGGACGCGAGCCTGCTCAGGCAACGACGCCGCCGCCCGCAACGTGCTCCCCAGCGAGGTCACCGCGCCGTCCGAAAGCCCCTGCACCTTCCCGCTCATCGCGTGCTGGTAGGCCGCGCCGAGCACCGATCCCAGCACGGCGACGCCGAGCGCGGTGCCCATGTGCCGGATGGTGTTCGCCACCGCCGAACCGGCGCCGGCCCGGGCCATCGGGACGACCGACATCGCCGAGGCCATGCCGATCGCGAACGCTCCACCGAATGCGAGCCCGAGGACACCGAGCGCGACCTCGAAGAGGACCAGGGAGGACGACTTGTCGATCAGCACGAAGTACAGGCAGCTGGCGGCGATGCCGAGCCCGCACAATGCGAGTGCCCGGGACCGCCCGCACAAGGACACGAACTGGGCGGCGCGCACACCGGCGATCAGTGAGCCCACCGCGAGCGGCAACATCAGCAGGCCGGTCTCGACCGGGCTGAAGGTCCGGAGCTGCTGGAGGTACAGGGACAGCAGGAAGGTACCGCCGGTCCCGACGAAGAACGAGATGGCGAGGATCACCGAGCCGATCGTGAACAGCCGCTGGCGGAAGAGCTCGAGGTCGAACACCGGGCTCGCCGATCGGCGTTCGACCAGGACGAGGCAGCCGAGCGCGCCGAGCCCGCCCACGATCGGGACGACGACTACCGGCCGTAGCCACGAGGTATGCTCGCCGCCGGCGATGATGCCGTAGACCAACGCGCCGACCCCTGCCGCGGACAACACCACGCCTATGCGGTCGACACGGCGGGGCGCAAGGGCGTTCTCCGGCACGAGCGCGATGATCAGCGCCATGGCGACGACCACGAACGGTACGTTGACCAGCAGTAGCGATCCCCACCAGAACACGCCAAGCAGCCACCCGCCGAGGACCGGGCCGACGGCGATGCCGAGGCGCCCGCGGCGGTCGACCACAGGCCGATCGCGCGGGTGCGCTCGCTCGCGGGAAACGCGCCGGCGATGACCGCCATCGTGCAGCCCGGGATGACGGCCGCGCCGACGCCCATCAGGGCACGCCAGCCGATCAGCTGCAGCGGCCCACTGGACCAGGCCCCCACCAGCGACGCGACGAGGAACAGGCACAGCCCGCCGATCAGGACCCGCCGGCGGCCGAACCGGTCACCGAGCAGGCCGGCTGTGAACAGCAGCGACGCGAACGCGAGCGTGTAGGCGTCCATCGCCCACTGCAACTGCGCGTTGGACGCGTCGAGCTTCTCCTGGGTGGTCGCCAGACCCACCGTCATGACGGTGTTATCTACCGTGGCGATGAACATACACAACGCCATCGCGGCGAGAATGATCCATCGTCTGGGGTTCGGTTCGCTTGTCGTCACTCCGCGTTCCTTCCGTCGTCGCGGGCAGGCCCCTCGGCCTCGTCCAGGGCGTGCCGGAGCACGCGCGCCAGCTCATGCACGTGCGGCGCACGTACGACCGAGTAGTGGTTGCCGGGAATCTCGACGACGCCGGCGTCACCCGGCAGCAGCGTCAGCCAGGCGCGTGCGGTCGCCGCCGTCGCTCCGGCCGTGGCGCGCACGACCCGCACCCGTCCGTCGTAGCCGGCCGGCTGGTGGCCCAGCAGCGCGCGGAAGTTCACGCAGAACCGGCTCACGACCGCGGCGACGGTCGGCAGGTCCACATCGTCGGGCAGCAGGCCGAGCGACCGGGCCCGGTCGCGCAGCAACGGCAGCGCGCCGACCGGCCCGGCCCGGTCCAGCTCCTCGGCGGGCAGGTGCCAGGTCCGGCCGGACAGGCCGGCGAGGTCGCCGGCGAACCAGGACAGCAGGGTGGCGTCGCTGACCTGGCGGCCGGCGCCGGCGCCCGGAGGCTCGCTGACATCGACCATCACGACGAGGTCCACCTCACGGCCGGTGGCCCGGAGCTGGCGGGCCACCTCCAGCGCCACCACGCCGCCCATCGACCAGCCGCCGAGCCGGAACGAGCCGGTCGGGAACGCCTCGAGCACCGTCCCGGCGTAGTGCCGGGCCAGGTCTCCCACCGACACGAGAGGTTCCGTGGTGTCGGGGACCTGCAGGCCGAAGAACGGCTGCCGTTCCCCCGCCAGCGCCGCGAGCTCGGCATAGCACAGGACGTCGCCGCTGACCGGGTGGACGAACAGCAGCGGCGGACGGTCCCCGTCCGGCCGGATCGGGACGAGCGCCCGCCGGTGGTCCCGGTCCGCGGCATCCGGGACGGCCCGGCCGTCGGGACCGACGCCAGCCGTCCCGGTCACCCCGTCGCGCAGCGCCGCGGCCAGCGTCCGGATGGTCGGGCGCTCGAACAGCGTCGCGATCGGAAGCGAGCGACCGAACAGTTGCTTGATCCGCGCCATCAGCCTGATCCCGAGCAGCGAGTCACCGCCGAGGTCAAAAAGCTCGCCGTCACGCTCACCGCCTCGAGCCCGAAGAACTCGCGCCAGATGTCGGCGAGCGCCGACTCGACCTCGTCGGCGGGCCAGGCCGGGCACGCCGCCTCACCGCCGGCCGGTGCGTCCGTCCGCGGCAGGGCGTCCCGGTCAACCTTGCCGTTCCGGCTCAACGGCAGCTCGCCCAGCACCATCAGGCGCCGTGGAACCAGGTAGTCCGGCAGCAGCTCACGGAGCGCGGCGAGCACCTCGTCAGCTTCCCCGCCCACCACGTAGCCGACCAGCTGGCGGGACGTCTCGCGGTCACCCACCACGGCGGCGACGGCAGCGCGCACACCCGGGCACCGCGCGAGCGCGGCCTCGACCTCACCGAGCTCGATCCGGTAGCCGTTGACCTTCACCTGCAAGTCCTGGCGGCCCAGGAACTCCAGGTTTCCGTCAGGCAGGTACCGGCCGCGGTCGCCTGTCCGGTACAGGCGTTCCCCGCTCGCGGGATGGGTGACAAAGCTGGCCCCCGTCTTCGCCTCGTCGTTGAGGTACCCGCGGGCCAGGCCGGCTCCCGCGATGCAGAGGTTGCCCGGCACCCAGGTAGGGCAGGGCAGCCCATGGTCGTTCAGGACCGCGAACCGCTGGTTACGCATCGGCCGCCCGTAGGGGATGCTCGGTCACCCGAGGTCGACCGCACCGATCGGGTAGACGTTGGACCAGATGGACGCCTCGGTGGCGCCCCCGAGACTCCACAGGTCGGCATCCGGCGCGATCCGGCGGATTCGGTCCGGCAGGGATACCGGAATCCAGTCGCCGCTCATCATCACCAGCCGCAGCGACTCCAGGTGCGCCCTGGCCGCGATCGCGTGCTCGGTGAACATCTCCATCAGCGCCGGCACGCTGTTCCACACGGTCACCCGGTGCTCGGCGACCAGCTCGGCCCACCGGGCGGGCTCCCGCAACGCGTCCGGGGCCGGCAGGACGAGCGCGCCACCGGCCGCCAGGGTCCCGAAGATGTCCCACACGGAGAGATCGAAGTTGAGCGCGGACAGCGCGAGCACCCGATCCGCCGCCGTGACCGCGAACCGGTCGTTCACGTCGACGACGGTGTTCAGCGCCCCCGCATGCTCGATCATCACTCCCTTGGGCTCACCGGTGGACCCCGACGTGAAGATCACGTAAGCCAGGTCGTGTGGCACGGCCCCGGCAGCGGGCAGCGGCGTGGTGGCGAGGCTGGCGAGGGAACCCCCGTCGACGATGATCCGCCGGGTCCCCTCGGGCCACCGGGTCGACTCCTCGACCACGTGCCGGGTCAGCACGAGGGAGATGCCCGCGCCGTCGAGCAGCTGGTGCAGCCGCCGCGTCGGCACCTGTGCGTCGATCGGCACGTACGCCGCCCCGGACTTGAGGACGCCGACCGCGGAAACCACCTGCTGCCATCCCTTGTCCAGCACGATCGCGACCAGCGTCCCCGGTCGGGCGCCCAGGTCACGCAGTCGCCGGTCGATCTGGTTGAACAGGGCGTCGACCTCGCCGTAGCTGAGGCTGCGGTCCGCGGCGATCACAGCGACGGCGTCGGGTGTCTGTACGGCGCGAGCCAGGAAGCCGTCGTGCAGCAGACCGGCGGGCAGTGGTGCGGACGTGGCGTTCGCCTCGTCGCGCACCTGCACGTCCCGGGCGGACAGCGGGTTTCCGGCGGGCTGTTCCCAGGCCCGCTCCCCGGCCGCCAGCCGGTGGAGCACCGCGACGTAGGCGTCGAACATCGCGTCCGGCATCCCGGCCGGGAAGAGGTCGTCGACGACGTCCCAGTTGACCGTCAGCTCGTCGCCTTCCATGACCGCCTGGTGGTCCAGCCATACCTGCGGGGTACGGACCGAACTGGCTACCGGCCGGCCCTGCTCGCCGAGCTCGGTCAGATAGCTCATGATCCCGGCGGCTCGATGCTCGGGGTCCGAACCGGTCAGCCCCACCGTGCTGGTGAAGACGACGGGCATCGCCGGGCGGACACCGCTGCCCCGCAGTCGGTTGCGCTCCCGCAGCACCTGGACGCCGCCGACCTCACCGTGTTCCAGATCGGTGAGTAGTTGCGCCTGAAGGGCCCGCGCCCGTGCCGCGAAGGAGGCGGCCGGGTCGCTGTCGACGGCGAGCAGCGTCGTGTTGCTGAAGTTGCCGATCAGCTCCTTCACCTGGGAGTGCAGGGGACTGCGGTTGAACGCGAGCAGGTTGAGTGTGAATCGGTTCGACGTGCTCCAGGCCGCGAGGATCTGCGCGTAGGCGGTGCATAGCGCGACGGACGGAGTGACACCATGCGCTCGCGCGTGGGACACAAAGCGGCCCCATTCCGCCCCGCCCAGCCGGGCCGACCGGTGGACGAAGACGGGTCTGGTGATCGTGGCCGGGTTGCGGCGCAGCGGGAGGTCAGGCGCGGGCGGCAGGCTCGCGATGCGTGGGCGCCAGTAGTCCCAGGCCCGCTCGACCTCGACGCTCTCCGACCGGGCCGCGACCGCGAGCACGTAGTCGCGGTACCGGATCTCCAGCGGAGGCCGTTCGACATCCGGACGGCGGTAGAGGTCCGCCCACTCGCGGAACAGCAGCGACGCACTCCAGCCATCGACGATCATGGCGTCGAAACCTGCGTGCAGTCGCACCGTCCGCGCGTCGATGAGGGTCACCTGGACGTCGAACAGCGGCCCGTTCTCGATGTCGAAGCTCTGGTCGCAGACCTCGCGGTGGATGACGTCCAGTTGCTCCTGGAGCTGCTCTCGCGGGCAGTCACGCAGGTCGACCCGTCGGATCTGGTAGTCGGGCGGGTCCGGTCGCACCCGCTGGTATCCGTCCGCGGTGAAAACGGCACGCAGCATGTCGTGCCGGTCAACCAGCCGCCGGAACGAGGAGACGAGCCGGTCGAGATCAACCCCGACGAGGTCGACCTCGGCGAAGAAGCAGGTCGAGATGCCGCCGAGTTCGATGCCGGGCTGCCTGCCGATCAGGTACGCCTGTTGCAGGTCGGTCAGCGGGAAGGGCTCGTACCGGGCGTCGCCGTCAGCGGTCAGTTGCGGTGCGACGACATCGTCCCCGGACCAGGCGGCCCGGTCGGCCGACCCGGCACCATGGCCACCGCGCCCGGACTCCAGCGCCTCGACAACGGCGGGCAGCCCGCTCGCGTCGAGCAGCGAGGCAAGGGGTATCTCCACCCTGAACTCGCGGGCCAGGGAGCGCCGGAGCTCGACGGCCAGTAGCGAGTCCAGGCCGAGGTCCCGCAAGGGCAGGTCGACGTCGAGGTCGGCGGGTGCCGCTCCCAGCACCCGCGCCACCGACCGGGTCACCTCGGCGCCGAGGTCCGCGGCGCCGAGGTCCGCGGCGCCGACCGGCTCGGCCGCCTGCTGGGCAGGCGCGGACCGCCCAGCAGGTCCATCGGGCGCGCCGAACGCGGACCGCGCCGGATCCGGCCGATCCGCTCGACAGGTAACCGGATCATCACTTACAGTATCTACACTGACACCCAACGCCTCGGCGATGACCTGGCCAGCAGAGTCGAGCAGGAGCACGGCCGGGCCGGCGTCCCCGCCCCGGCCGTGCTCCGAGCCGCTGACCGCATGACAGTAGGCCGCCCGCGCCGCGTCGGAGGCCCGGAACACGAAACGCTCGACCACCGTCGCCAGGCCGGCGGGGACCTTTCGGCCGGTTCCCTCCTGGCAGACCTGCGCGGTCTGCAGCATGGCCTCGACCAGGCCGGGGTGTATCCCGTACGACGCGAACCCGCGCCGGGGCCTGCAGCTGGGCGAGCACCTCACCAGGACCCGTCCAGATCCGGCTGATCAGACGCATCGAGGTGCCCAGATAGCGGCCCTGGCGCCACATCCGGTCATAAAACTCGTCCGGCGAGACCTCCGCGCGCAGCCGTCCCAGCACCTCAGCCACATCGACACCGTCCGACCCCGGTTGCATCGCCGGCCGGACGGTGCCCTGCGCGCAGCGCCGCCACCGCGGCGGCCCGTCGGGCACAGCCTGCTCGACGTGGAAGGACCACCGGCCGTCCGGATCGATGACGAGTTCACCGGGAAGGTCGGTCTCGTGGCGCAGGCGGAGGTCAGTCGTCGTCCGGTAGCCGTCCACCTGGCACAAGCCGTTGCCGTGCAGTGCCGCCCAGCCCGCGCGCAGCACCTCCAGGTAGGCGCCGGCCCGCACGACGGGGGCACCGTCCGCGACGTACTCGGCCAGCCAGGGGTCCGCGGCGGCGGACAACCGGAGCGCGAACTGCCGCGATGCGAGCGGGGACGAGATCCGTACGGGGTGCAGAGCGGAGCCGACCGGCTCCGGGTCCGACGCCCGCGTCCGGCCCGCACCCCCATCACCCTGCACATCGGGCCGGGTCGACGCGGCGGGCGAGGTCGGGTTCAGCCAGTACGTCCGCCGCTGGAACGGGTAGGTCGGCAGCGGCACGTCGCGTCGGCCACGGCCCGCGTCGACGGCCGCCCAGTCGACGTCGGCTCCCTGCACGAACAGGGCTCCCGCGCCGTCCATGACAGTCCGTACGGCATCGTGACGCGGACGCAGCGACGGGACCAGCGCGCATGACTCGGGCACCGAGCCGCGGGCCAGACCGAGCAGGACCGGGGCGGGGCCGGCCTCGAGGAGCACCGTGGCGCCGGCCTCGGCGAGCCAGCGCACCCCGGCGCCGAAGAGCACCGGACGGCGGGCGTGGTCACGCCAGTACCGGGCCGTCATCGGTGCGCCCGCGTCCCAGGGCGCGGCCGTGACCGTCGAGACGAAGGTGACCCGGGGCGCGTGATAGGTGAGCGTCGCGGCCAGCTCCTCGAACTCGTCGAGCATCGGATCCATCGTCGCCGAGTGAAAAGCATGACTGACGGGGAGCAGCCGGGTTCGCACGCCGTCCCGGTCCAGCGCGGCGCGGATCGCCGCTACCGCGGCCGGGTCTCCGGAGACGACGACGCTGTCCGGCCCGTTCACCGCGGCGAGCGCAGCATCCTCGCCATAGGCTGCGAGAAGCGGTTCGACCACGGACGCCGACGCCATGACCGCCGCCATCGCCCCCGGCCGGCACCGTTGCTGCATCAGCCGACCGCGTGCGGCAGCCAGCCGCGCGCCGTCGTACGGGGATATCATGCCCGCCACCGCGGCCGCGACGAGTTCGCCGACGCTGTGGCCCAACACCGCCCAGGGCTGCACGCCCCAGGAGCGCCACATCCCGGCCAGTGCATAGCCGACCGCGTAGATCGCGGGCTGGGTCATCTCGGTCCGGTGCACCCGGTCGTCGCTCATCGCGTCCAGCAGCCCGACGCCGAGGACATCACGGACGGCGGCGTCGCACTCGTCGATGCCCTGTCGGAACACCGGCTCGGTGTCGTACAGCCCCCGTCCCATGTCCGGGTACTGCGCCCCTTGACCGGTGAACAGGAAGGCCACCCGCGGCGTCGACCCGGGCCGGACGTAGCCGGTGCGGACACCCGCGGGCAGCTCGTCGGCCTGCGCCGCGACCTCGGCGAGCCCCTCGCGTAGCTCGCCGAGGTCGCGGCCGGTGACACTCATCCGGTGGGCGAACCGGCTCCGCCGCGTGTTCGCACTGTGGCACAGGTCGGCCACCGGCCCGTCGGGCAACTGCCGGAAACGGTCCGCCAGCGCGCCCAGCGCCGGGCGGTTTCTGGCCGTCAGCACCAGGACATGCGTCTCGCGGTCGCGGAGCCCTCCCTGCCCGGCGGGGGTACCAGCCGGGTCGGTGGGATCGGGGTCGGGGTCGGGTGACTGCTCGAGGAGGACGTGGGCGTTGGTGCCGCTGATGCCGAAGGCGGATATTCCGGCCCGTCGTGGGCGGTCGTGACGGGCCGGCCACGGCCGACCCTCGGTCAGCAGCTCCACGTATCCGCCGGCCCAGTCCACATGGGGGGTCCGCTGATCGACATGCAGTGTCCGCGGCAGCACGTTCCGCTGCAGCGCCATGACCATCTTGATGACACCGGCGACGCCGGCAGCTGCCTGGGAGTGGCCGATGTTGGATTTCAGCGATCCGAGCCACAGGGGCTCTCCCCCACGGTCGCGCTGCCCGTAAGTGGCCAGCAACGCCTGGGCTTCGATGGGGTCACCGAGGGTCGTTCCCGTGCCGTGCGCCTCAACCACGTCGACGTCCGCGGCCGACCAGCCCGCATCCGCCAACGCGGCCCGAATGACCCGTTGCTGCGCCGACCCGTTCGGTGCCGACAACCCGTTCGACGCCCCATCCTGATTCACCGCGACGCCGCACACCACGGCCAACACCCGATGCCCCGCCCGACGAGCAGCGGAAAGGCGTTCCAGAACCAGTACCCCGACGCCCTCCGACCAGCCCGTTCCGTCCGCCGCCGCGGCAAATGACTTGCACCGCCCGTCCCGCGCCAACCCGCCCTGCTGCGAAAACGCGACGAATATCCCCGGTCGCGCCATCACCGTCACGCCACCCGCCAACGCCAGGGAACACTCCCCCCGGCGAAGCGCCGCGACCGCGAGATACAGGGACACCAACGACGACGAACACGCCGTGTCCACCGTGATCGCCGGACCCTCCGACCCCAGCGAATAGGCGATCCGCCCGGTAGCCACACTGGGTGCCAGCCCGGTCAGCAGATGACCCGCCAGCTCGCCCGCACCCTCGCTCAGACCAGCCCCGTACTCCTGCGCCATCACCCCCATGAAGACGCCCGTATCCGTCCCCCGCAGCGAACCCGGAACGATTCCCGCCCGTTCCAACGCCTCCCACGACACCTCCAACAGCAGCCGCTGCTGGGGATCCATCGCCAGCGCCTCGCGCGGCGAGATGCCAAAAAACTCCGCGTCGAAATCCCCGGCGTCATGCAGAAACCCGCCGGAACCCACACAGCTCCCGCCCGCCCGTTCCCCGCTCGGATCGAATAGACCCGTTACGTCCCACCCCCGCGACACCGGCCATTGGGAAATCGCATCGCCCCCGTCCATCACGAGATCCCACAACCCCTCCGGCGACACGACACCCCCCGGGAAACGACACCCCATCCCGACCAGCACCACCGGATCGACGTTCGGCGGGACATCGGGCGCGGTAGCGGCACCCAGCGCAGGCACGGACACGGACGCCCGTGGGCGCCGCCCACCAACCTCGGCGGTGAGGTGGTCTGCGAGCGACTCAAGGTCGGGATGGTCGAAGGCCAGTGTGGCGGGCAGGCTCAGGCCGGTCGCCTGCTCGATCCGGTTGCGCAATTTCACCGCGAGCAGCGAGTCGAAGCCCATCTCCCGGAACGACCGGCGCGGCTCGACCTCGTCCGACGTCTCCCGGCCGAGCACGTCGTTGATCGCGCCGAGCACCACCCGCCGGATGGTGGCGTGGCGCTCCCGCTCCGGCAGACGCCGCAGGAGGGCCCGCCCGCCGGTCGTCGAAGCCTTCGTCGCCGCGTTCGATGGGAGGGACACCTTCGCCGTGGGGTGGCCCGCGGGCTCACCCGGATCCCGGGCCATGAGGGTGAATCCTTTGGTACCGGTGCCGACTCTTATCAGGGAACCGGTCGCGAAGGCCGGCAGACTCGATGAGGAGAGACAGGCATGACCACGATCATCATCATCGCCGCCGCATTGCTCGTCTGCATGTGCAGCGTGGTCCTGCTGCGGCGCCGGAGCAGGTCACGTGGCTGAGCAATGCCACTGGACGGTGGCCGGCACCCGCGAGCGGTGCCGTCCGTGCCGGTCCGGCATCCGGTGAGCCGGCAGACCGGGTGGCCGAGCGAGCACCTGGTCAACGCCGCCCAGCAGGGCGACGTGGCATCGCTCTCGGCCGTCATCTCCGGCTCCCATCCGCACATTCGCCGCTTCGCGAGCTCGTTGTGCGCAACTCCACAGGACGCCGAGGATGCCGCACAGGAAGCACTGATCATCCTTTATCGGAAGATCGGCACGCTGCGGGCTTCCGGCGCACTGGCCTCGTGGATGTACCGGATCGTCCGCAACGAGTGCATGCGGCGGGCACGGCTGATGTTCACCCGTGCCGCTCCCTGCGAGGACTGGGAGGGCCCGTCCGCCGAGGAGGAGGCGTTGCGGCGGTTGGAGGCCGAACGCGTGGCCGCGGCGATCGTCGCCCTTCCGACCGACCAGCGGATGGTCCTGATCATGCGGGATATTCAGGGGTACCCGGGCAACGCGGTGGCGAGATACCTGGGTCTGAGCCCTGCGGCCATGAAGTCACGGCTCCACCGCGCACGCGCCACGCTGCGCGAAAGTCTGCAACTGCGGGATTGATCTCGCGTCTGGAGGTTAACCATGAGTAAAGACTCGATGTTCGCCAGCAGCTCGGTACCCCGGCACCTGCTACGCGGGGCCATTGGATTCGGCCTGCTCGCCAGCTCGTTCGCGCTGGTCCCGACAGTCGGGCCGGTGGCTCTCGGGCTGGCGCCGCTCGGCCTGGTGGCCCTACGGGGGTGCCCGATGTGCTGGGTGATGGGACTTGTCGAGACCGTCACCCGCGGCCGCGTCGAGCGGACCTGCGTCGACGGGCAGTGCCGGTTGACCACTTCCGGGACGGCGGACGCCTCACCGGTGTCGTTCGACGACGCATACGCCGACGAGCATGGGAGCGACGCGGCCCGACTCTCCTCAACGTGGCCGTCCTTGGTAGACGCCCCCTACTAACCTCGGCTTGAAGTTTACGGGTTGGTCCATGGGACTGTCGGTCGAGGTCGGCAGCCGTGACGGGGCCAGTTGCATTATGGGAAAGTGAAACATGGGCGGAATCAAGTGGGGCGGAATCAAGCGGTCATGGCGATCCACCGCAGACTTCAGGTCTCGGCAGATATTTCGATCTTCAAGGACCGTTCCTTCGAACTCTCCGTCAAGTCGCCCGCCACGACCAGCCTGCTGCTTCAGGGGAGGGCCTTCTCAATCCAGTCCCTGATCGTGGTGTGGTGAGCAGCCCAGGCGTCCCACACCTGCGCCGCCCAAGCTCTGAGCAGGGTCTCGTACTCGCCGGCATCGTCGGCGGGGGCGAGGTCGGCGATCGTCATCCGGCCGTGCAGCAGTGCGGGGTCGAGGTCCAAGGGGTGGAACACCGGTCGGGCGACCATGCGCCGGTGCAGCTGCGGTCCTTCCCTCGGGTCGGCCCCGTCCTCCACGAACAGGCACAGCGTCATCAGGCAGATGGACAGGGCCTGCACCCGACACGGCTGCGACCAGTCGACGTGCTGCGCGGTGTAACTGTCCACGAGCAGCTGGTGCAAGGAGTGGCGGGCCGGGTCGTTGTAGGACCGGCCGAGCATCTCCGTGTACAGCGACCAGCACCCGGCCGACGCCCCGGCCTGGTCGGGCAGCTGCACCGGTGGCTCCGGCCACACCAGCCCGCAGCCGGGGCAGTCCCGCGCCGGCCCTGCCGACGAGTCCGTCATTACGCCCTCACCTGCCTTTCAGTGCCAGCCGCGCCCAGCCACGCACTGTCTCGTGCTGGTCCGACCAGGCCCGCCACACGGCCCCAGCCCAGTCGTCGATGCGGGCGACGCGTTGCTCAGGGACCGCGGGACGGACATCGGCCACGGTCACCTCACCCATTCGCTCCGGCGGAGGCAGGTAGGGCCAACCGCTCGTGCCCAGAAGCGGCAGGACGGTACGGCTCATCCTGTTCAGCCGTGTCATCAGCTGCGCCGCCGGCAGCCGCTCCTCAAGGTGCAGACACAGCGACGTCAGATGCACCGCCACCGATTGACGCTGCCGTGGCTCATGCTCCGCCCCTCCCGGATGCTGCGCCGCGTAACAGTCCATGGCCAGCCTCAGCTCCGCCTGGCCCAGGTCCTGAGCGGTCACCTCGCCGTACAGCTGCCAACACCCCGGGGACGAACGCATGTAGACATGGACCGGCCCGGTTACGTCCGGCACGTTCGCACCGCATCCGACGCAGGACGCCGTCGGCATGTCACCAACCGCCCAATTCTCATTCGGTCGCAGGCCGACGGCCTTTCCGTGGATCTTATCGAGCGTCCAGCAGGGTCGGGGGACGCCGGCGGCACGTCAACGGGCGCCCGGGCGGGCCATGGTTGCGACCGGGCCCGGCTACCCAGCGGCTTCGCCAACCTCTTTCGGCTGTTCGGGCACAGGCCTATGCTGCGGCTGAAGCGCACCACCATTCGCCCCTGGGCATCACCCCGGACAGACTGAGCAGACTGCGACCGGCACCGAACTGACGCCGCCGGCCGATCCGCACCGCGCGTCGTGCTCAACCTCCCCATCGCCATCACCGACGATCCAGACAGCGCACGAGCCTGGATCGCCGAGCACTTCGGGGCCAGTACCCAAGTTCCGAGCTACCAGGCCATGTTCGAGCTCGAAGGCGGGCGCGGCCCGGCGGTCGTCGTGGTCGTCGTGGTCGTCGGCAACGAACACCAGGTAGAGAAACACCTCCGCCGATTTGCCGACGCCGGTGCCACCGAGTTCCTCCCCGTTCCCTACGGACCGCCCGATCAGATCACCCGGACCCTCACCGTCCTCGGAAACCTCAACCGAACCTTCGCCGACCTGTAACCGCGCTCCGGCTGGCCACCACCCTCACGTCTCGAACGCAGACCCCGGGTGCCACGCCCGGACGGCTGTCCCAACTGATCGGCATTTAGCCCCACAGGGTGCCCTCGAAGATCATCTAAGCTCGGATGGTTCGCGCAATGACACGGCCAGGGTCCGATTTGCCCGGCCTATCGCTCGGTCGCGAAGTGCCAGGTCAGCCCGGGTCTCGGAGCTACCTAACCCCCTACCCATCGGACTACCAGGTGGACCTAACGTGTCATTGGAAGAACCCCTTGATCTTGGTCGAAGGTCCCGAAATCGTCGTCCACCCGGTCGCCGCACGCCCGCCGGCCAGGGGCGATGCCCGGTGAGCGCCGAATAGATCACGCCGCAGTCGGTCTCGAACGCATGTTCCGCAAACCTGGTAGGGCCGTGCGCACGATGAACGTCGCCGCCGTGGTTCGACTCCCTGGGCGAAAGGGCCTGACCTTGTCGTGACCGGAAGCCAAGCGGGTCTACTCGCAGACAGCGAGATCATCCGGTGACCGGGACGGACGCCTACGGTTCCATCGCGAGGACACCTGGAAGATCGGCGAAGCGCGCCTTGGCGTCGCGGCTCAAGATGATCCGCCCGGTCTCGGCCGCGTGGGCCGCGATAATCAGATCGTGGGCGCCCCGTTGCCGTCCGATCCGGCGCGATGCCGCGATGAGACGAGCGTGATGGACGGCCGTGCTTTCTGTGTAGTCGAGTACATCCAGCACGGACGTCATGGCGGACAATGATCGTGAACGATCGGCTGCCCTGGCGGCGGTGTCGGCCAGCTCTATCCCCACGCGGTATTCAGCGATCGAGACCGCCGCAACCGCGAGCTCGTCGTTGTCCAGGGCGGACCTGTCGACAGCTCCTCGTTCGTAGGCGATCAGAATGTTGGTGTCGAGGATCAAACTGCGGCCCATGGGTCACCCTTGTCCGCAGCCAGGTAACCTACCGCCTCCGCGATACTACGCTCGAAGGTGTCGTCCGGCGGTGTGGTGGCGACGAGCGCAGTTCGAAGGTCAGCGCCAGTCCTTCGACGCGCCGGTCTGATCTCCGCGATCGGATGGTTGCCCCGTGTAATAGTGATGGTCTCGCCGGCCTCGATCGCGTCCAGCAGGTCCGAAAACCTCCGAGATGCCTCCGTAGCCGTGATGGTTCGCATGACCACCAGCGTATCTGAAAATCAGATTCACCACCACGCTGCTCGCGTCGATCGACGCGGGTCTGCGGCGCCGGACCATCCGGAAGATCTTTGGCCGGGCGTGTTGGCCAGCCCACCGAGGCTCGGCCACCGCGGCCATCGGTACCGTTGCGCGGTCTGTCTTCCGATGGAGAGCTGTCGGCTGGTGCGTCTCGGAGTCCCAATCTGGGTGGCTCCGTTGGTTGCCCCGGCCGTGGACCTCACCGTCGTGGATGATGATCCCGCTCTCCCTAATCGTCGATGGCGTGCGGTGCGTTGTCCGATCAGCTTCGGTCGCCGGCCCAGGAGGGCCCGCCGTCGACCCACTCGACGAGTTGGATGACGACGCCGTTCGGGTCGGTGACCTGGAACAGCCGCTCGCCCCACTCCTCCTCCTGCATCGGCATCGTGATCGGCACCCCTTCCCGACGCAGTCGCGCCTCCTGCGCGGCAAGGTCGGCCACGACCAGGGCGACGATCACGCCGGTCGCGGATTGGTCGCGCAGACCCTCGGGTAGCACATCGATCCCCCGCCGCAGCAGCACGATGTCGACGGCGGCATCGTCACGGCCCAGGGAGGCGAAACCGTCGGCGACGGCCCTCTCCCGGTATCCGAAGTGATCGACGAGGAAGTCGCGGGAGGCCGCGACGTCGTCGACCGTCAATGAAAGGGTGGTGGATGTGACCTGCATCAGGACCCCTCGGCTCGCCGGCAAAGAACTCTGTACATGGTACTCTGTACGTCGTATAACGTAGGCGAAGGGCGAGCGATGCCCGCTTACCGAAGCGGTTCAGGTAATCCAGCTCACACGTTGGCGCTGCTGTGGCGCGAGCCCGGGTTCGGGCAGTCGGCGCGTGGACCGAAGCAGGGACTGTCCGTCGACAGGGTCGTCGACGCCGCGATCACCCTGGCCGACACGGCTGGCCTGGACGGGCTGTCCATGCGCAGCGTCGCCCGCGCCGTCGACGTCTCAACGATGGCGCTTTACACCTACGTCCCCGGCAAGGCTGAACTGGTCGACCTCATGCTCGACGCCGTGTACCTCCGCATGGAGCGCCCCCCGGTCGACAGACAGTCCTGGCGGTCCCGGCTCACCGCCATCGCCGAACAGAACCGGGCACTGTTCGGCATGCACCCGTGGATCGCCGACGTATCCACCGCCCGGCCACCCCTCGGGCCCGGGCTCATGGCGAAATACGAGTACGAACTGTCCGCGTTCAACGGCTTGGGCCTTGACGACGTCGCCATCGACGACGCCCTCACCTACCTGCTCACCTTCGTCCAGGCCGCAGCCCGGACGGCCATCAGCACCCGTGCGTCACAGCGCGACAGCACGATGAGCGACGAACAGTGGTGGGCCGCCAACGCACCCCTGCTGGCCCGCGTGTTCGACTCGACCGCCTACCCCACTGCGGCCCGAGTCGGCACTGCCGCCGGCGCCGCCCATGGCAGCGCCCACCACCCCGACCACGCGTACCAGTTCGGCCTGGCCCGGGTACTCGACGGGCTAGCCGTCCTCATAGGTGGACAGCAGGCCAGCGCCGGCCGCTAACCGCACTCGTGCCGCACCCTGGCCAACCAGCCGTGCCACAGAGTCGAAAGATCGAATGGTTCGCGTAACGGCGCAATGTGGACCTAATGCACCACAATAGTCGGGTGGCCGGGGAGGATCCCACTCCCCGGCTCCCATAGAACGGAGCGTGATGGTCACCCATCACTCCACTCTTCTCATCCAGCCAGCCAGAAATATGGCATCCAGGCCCAGTGCGCGAACAACTTCCGGTCTCTTCTGATAACCGTCAGCCACCACGCCTGGACGTTCCTGAACGCCCTCAGCCGCTTGTATTTCTTACGAGCCCATCGCACCAGGTAGGTATTGATGCTTCTGAGAAGCGGATACATCTCCGACCGGTTGTGCCGGCCCCAGTAGTTCATCCAACCTCGCACGATCGGGTTTATCGCTGTCGCGAGGTCGTCCAGTGTCCGCCCGGTACGCCTATGCATCCGCCAGGAACGGACCTCGGCTTTCTTCGCCGTCAGCTTGTCCTCGCTGATCGCGGGAGCGAGGTGAAAGCGCACCTGGCCGCCGCGTTCCACGCCTTGCGAGTTCGGGCCACTGCCACCCATCCGCCTCCACGACCTCCGACACACCGCGGCCAGCCTCACCTACCGCGCCACACGCGACCTCAAACTGGTATCCGAGCTCCTCGGCCATGCCAGCATCCAGTTCACCAGCGACGTCTACACCTCAATCTTCGAGGAAGTGGACCGGGACGCCGCCAAAGCAGTCGCAACCATCGTCCCCCGCGCCCACCGCCCGGTCCCGTCCTCACCCGAGAGCACGGGCACGGCCGACACCCCCACCGGGCAGATCATCAACCTCGACCGGCGAAGACAATAACCAGGTAAGACCGCTCCGCGCCGGTCCGGTCCGGTCCGCCCACGATGCCGGCTGCGGCCGGTATCACAGCAGGTCGAAACGTCGGACGGCTGCTTCCGCCCGAACCTCGGCGAGAAAGGCAACGGCGACCTGCTCATCCCGAAGCTCGCCGGTGGTGCTGTCGTCGACGTCGTCCAGCCCGGTGTCGACAGTATCCGCAGTATCCGCCGGGTCTGTGTCCATGTCATCGACGTCGTCGGCGTCGTCGGCGTACTCCCGGTAGAGCAGCCAACAGCCATGGATCCCCGAAAGCAGATCCTCAAGAAGATCCATAGCAGGCCGGGCCGGGTCCAACGGCGTAAGACGCCGCGGCATCAACGCCTCCCGCGCCTCCTCTGCCCGCTCACCCAACGAATCCGCCCGAACATGCGCCTCCTCCACCATGGCCAGCAACCCGTCAAGATCAGGGATCTCTCCCCCGGCGACCACCATCGCATCGGCGATCAACCCGAGAACAACCTGACGAGGCGTCTCCCCCGCGTCCATGCGTTCAAGGACAACCGTGGGGCTCTCATGAGCCAGCGCCTCGATGTTGTCCGCCTCAACCACCACCTGACCAGGGTCAAGACCCACACGTCTCGCCGTAACCGTGGCAGCCGCATACAGCCAGTGCGCCGCAGCGACCGCAGCCGCCACCGGATCGACCTCGGTGAACAACCGAGCGTCCCCGAACGGGTCGCCGGCCAGGACCACGTCGGCAGCGGCAACCTGCACAGGCGACGCATCAGCCCGAGTCAGCGCAATCGCCTGACGCGCCCGACCGGACAGCTCTCCCCGTTCCGCCTGCTCGATCGCGTCCAGCTCAGCACGGACATCCACCACCACCCGGTCCGTGAGCTCGCTATCGCCGATCGCATGCAACGCCCGGCCAGCACGATGCGCGGCCTCATCCACGATCACGTAGGACTGCAACACAGCGCCGTCCCGCGGCAGGTGAGGATGGCGGATCGCGGTGAGCACGTTCACGAACGCCGCCCGGTCGCCGTGCCGCCGCCAACCTTCACTCCCAGCGGTGAGATCCAGGGTGGCGCTCGCCGGATGGGTATAGGTCCGCCACGCCGCGGCAGCGAGGAAAGTCAACTGCTCAGCCAGCCGCAAGGCGTCGCTCTCGGACGTTGCCACGGGCAGCATGGCAACGGTCACCGCTACATCCCCGGCACCGGTCGCCCAGGAGACGACCAGCGCACGCCGGCCAGAGTCAAACGCATACCGGCTCATCGTCCGATACCTCCTTGCGCCATCGGTATCAGCCGTCGCCCACCATGATGGTCGTCTACGGTCGACGACCGGAAAGCACTATCCGTAGCTGCCATCCGAGGGACCGAATATGGTTGCCGTTGCAACGTCACCACCACGTCACCACCGGGGCCAACCGTGGATCTCTATCGCGATCTCTGTAACCTGTTTACGCAGGTCAGCAGGTGTGGGGCGGGTGGGACTCGAACCCACGACCGACGGATTATGAGTCCGCTGCTCTAACCGACTGAGCTACCGCCCCGTGACCGTCGCACCAGCCGGACCACACTGCATCGGTAACTGGTGCCAACGGAGGCGAGCATATCCGCTATCGCGCAGCGGTCATACGGACATGACCCCTCGACAGCGCCAGCCGCGAGCGGCATCCGGCCGACGAGGACAGAGAGCGATGGCGGACGATGGCAGTTGCGCGCGCTCGTCCCACGGCCACAGGTGCTCAGAATTCAACCTGCTCACGGCCGGGTGGGACGCGCAAGCCAATAGAGTGGTCTCCATCCGTCCGTCCGACTGGACAGGGTCTGGGGCGAGGACCATCAGGTGGATCATCCGCCGGTGGGCGGCCGGACCGTCCCGGCCCCACCGTCCCAGCCGTCCCCGCCGGTCAGCGGCGCAGAAACCGTAAGCCGTGGCAGGGCCAGGAACCACCATGGCGGAAAAGGAGTCGTGTCCATGGGCGACGGACCTGCCCTGCCAGGAGTTTTCGGCAGCCTCGCCCCGGTTCTGAACGACTACGGCTATTTCGCGCTGGGCGGCATCGTCCTTCTCGAGGACTTCGGTATCCCGGTCCCCGGCGAGACCATCCTCATCGCCGCGTCCATCTACGCCGGGGCGCACCATTTGAACATCACCGCGGTCGTCGTCATAGCGTTCGTCGCCGCAGTCATCGGAGACAACATCGGCTACGCGATCGGGCGCTTTGGTGGCCGTCAGCTCGCTCTGCGTGCCGGCCGCTATGTGCTGCTCACCGACAAGCGGTTGGCCAGGGCCGAGCACTGGTTCGACCGGCATGGCGGCAAGATTGTCACTGTCGCGCGGTTCATCGAAGGTCTGCGTCAGCTCAATGGGATCATCGCCGGCATCGTCATGATGCCCTGGCGGCGTTTCATCGCCTTCAACGCCCTTGGAGCCGCGCTGTGGGTCGGCGTCTTCTCGGCGCTCGGCTACCTTGCCGGCAACCGAATCGACTCGATCTACGAGACCGGATCCCGTTACAGCCCCTATGCTCTTGCCCTTGTCGCGCTGGCCGTGCTCGCCTTCATCATCCACACGCGGGCACGACGGCGCGCGCACCAGGCAGTGGCGAACGCTCTCGCCGACCCGACCCCGGACCAGCCGACCTGAGGCAAAGCCGACCTGAGGCAAAGCCGACCTGAGGCACCGCTGGGTGAGGCACACGTTCCACCGCCGACAGCCGTCGAGCGCCGCTGCCTGCCGGCTTTTCGCACTCACCCCCGCGGTTCACCCCCGCCCGGTGAGGCGACGGGCTTCGGAGTCCGGTTCCCTGTGGTGAAGATGTTTCCCGGAGAACCTGGATGTCGATGTGTCGACGGTCGATCTGGCACGGTTGCAGTTCGCCAGTACGTCGATCTACCATTTCCTGTTCGTTCCGCTGACTATCGGACTGGCATTTCTCACCGCACTTCTCCAGACCGCCTGGTACCGGGGCGGACGTCCGGAGTATCTGCGGCTGACCTATTTTTTCGGCACTCTGCTTGTCATCAACATCGCTGTCGGAGTGGTGACGGGTCTCGTCCAGGAGTTCCAGTTCGGCATGAACTGGTCGGTCTACTCGAGGTTCGTCGGGGATGTCTTCGGCGCGCCACTCGCCATGGAGGGGCTCGCGGCGTTCTTCCTGGAGTCGACCTTTCTCGGTCTGTGGCTGTTCGGGTGGGACCGCCTGCCCAGGCGGGTACATCTGGCGACGATCTGGGCGGTCGCCGTCGGCGGTGTCGCGTCGGCGGCGTTCATCATGGCGGCGAACTCGTGGATGCAACGCCCGGTGGGCTACGCAATCAACAGCGTAACCGGCCGGGCGCAGCTCACCGACATCTGGGCGGTGCTGGCCAACACGGTGTTCGTGTGGGGTTTCATTCATGTGCTGCTCGCCTCGCTGGTGACCGCGGGCGTCGTGATGCTCGCCGTATCGGCCTGGCATCTGCGGCATGGTTCGAACCTCGCGGTGTTCCACCGGTCGGCGAAGCTCGCGGTCGTCGTTCTCGTACCCGCATCCCTGCTGGCCGTCATGGTCGGCAGCCATCTCGGTATTGTCGAGACGGCATACCAGCCGATGAAGATAGCCGCGGCCGAAGCGCAGTGGAACACCTGTCAGCCGTGCGCATTCTCGCTGTTCCAGGTCGGTGGCGGCAACAACGACCAGAATCCGTCGAAGGTCATCCAGATTCCGCACCTGCTGTCGGTGCTGGCCACCGGCTCGTGGGACGGCAAGGTCGAGGGACTCAATGATTTGCAGGCCCAGTACCAGCAGCGGTACGGGCCCGGGTACTACATTCCCAACGTCTTCGTCCAGTACTGGTCGATGCGGGTGATGGCCTACCTCGGCGCGGTCGTGCTCCTGCTGTCGCTGTGGGGGGCCTGGTTGCTGCGCAAAGGACGACTGGAGCATTCCCGGTGGTTTCTCCGGCTGGCCGTCTGGTCGGCTGTGCTGCCTTTCCTCATGAACACCGCGGGCTGGCTGCTGACCGAGAGCGGACGTCAGCCGTGGATCGTCCAGGGCCTGCAACTGACCAGAAATGCCCGATCGCCTTCGGTGAGCACGACGGCAGTTGTCGCTAGCCTCTGCGTGTTCCTTCTGCTCTACCTTGTTCTCGCGCTCGTCGACGTGGCCCTGATGCTGCGCTTCGCACGCCGGGAGCTGACCATGGCCCCCGCTGCCGGGGTCGAACCGGCCGCCGCCCAGGCAGGTTACTGAGGCCGCGATGACCCTCGCCACGTTCTGGTTCGTCGTTCTCGCCGTGCTGTGGACCGGTTTTCTCGTGCTGGATGGCTTCGACTTCGGGGTCGGCATGCTGGCCGGGGTGATCGGTCGAGACGATGTCGGCCGCCGGGTCGCGATCAACACCATCGGGCCGGTCTGGGATGCCAACGAGGTCTGGCTGATCGTGGCTGGGGCCGGAATGTTCGCCGCCTTCCCCTCCTGGTACGCGACCATGTTCTCCGGTTTCTACCCCACTCTCGTGCTGTTGCTGGTCGCGCTCATCGGCCGCGGCCTGTCGTTCGAGTTCCGTGGCAAAAGGGACGCGGCGGGCTGGCGCCGGAGCTGGGACGCGGCGATGGCCGGCGGCAGCCTGCTCGCTCCCCTGCTTGTCGGCGTGGCCCTGGGAAACCTGCTGCACGGGGTGCCGATCGGGGCGGACCAGGAGTACGCCGGGAACCTGCTCGACCTGCTGAACGGGTACGCGCTGTTCACCGGGGTCACGGTCGTGCTGGTCTGCCTGCTGCACGGCGCCACGTTCCTGGCCCTGCGGACCACCGGCGACGTGCGTGAGCGCGCCGTGCGCGCCGCCCGCCGGATCGGTCCGGTGACGGTCTGTGCCGTCCTCGCCTTCGCTGTCTGGACCCAGGTGTCGGCCGGGAAGGGCCTTCCCTCCGTGGCGCTCGAGGTCATCGCGGTTCTGGCGGTCGCCGTGGCCGGCTGGTTCGCGTTCCGGAGCCGCGGCGAACTCACCGGCCTCGCCGGAGGCGACACAACGGACCTCGCTGGATGCGGTGGAACAGACCTCGCCGCGTTTGCGGCGACGTCGCTGACCATGGCTGCGACGATTTCGATGATCTTCGTTGACCTGTACCCGCGGGTCATGGTCTCCACCCTGGGTCCGGCAAACGATCTGACGGTGACGGGAACGGCGTCGTCGTCCTATTCGCTGCGGGTGATGACCGTTGTGGTGGCCGTCCTTCTTCCCGTGGTGCTCGCCTACCAGGCCTGGACCTACCACGTCTTTCGACGCCGGATCTCCCGCTCGGACATCGTTCCTCCCCCGAGGCAGACCCCGGCGGGCACCGCCGCCACGGATCCGGCTGCGACCACCGGAAATTCCGATTCTCAGCAGGAGGCGACATGACAGAAACGTCAGATGCGACAACCGCCCGGATGGACGCCCTCGTCATCTTCGGCGCGACCGGTGACCTGGCCAAACTGGAAACATTCCCGGCACTCGTGGGGCTGGTCGAACGCGGCGTACTGAGCGTTCCCGTCGTCGGCGTCGCAAAAAGCGGGTGGAATCTCGAGCAGTTCCGGAACTATGCCGCGGCGTCCCTCCGGTCCAACGGCATGGACCCTGACGGGGACGCGGGCAAGAGAATGCTGGACCTCCTGCGTTACATCGACGGCGACCTCACCGCCGACGCGACCTACCAGGAAATCGCCGGCGCACTCCCAGAAGGCGCAAAGGTGCTGTTCTACCTGGAGGTGCCGCCGGCGTTGTTCGGGACGATCGCCGAGGGGATACGGCACGCCGGCCTGGCCGACGGCGCCCGAGTCATGGTGGAGAAGCCGTTCGGCACCGACCTGCACAGCGCCCAGCAGCTCAACGCCACCATGCATGCCACCTTTGCCGAAGGTGACATCTACCGCGTCGACCACTGGCTCGGTCTGGACCCGTTGGCGAACGTACTCGCCGCGCGCTTCGCGAACACCGTCCTCGAACCGCTACTCAACCGGACCTATGTCCAGAGCATCCAGATCACGATGGCGGAAGCATTCGACGTGTCCGACCGCGGGCGTTTCTACGACCGCACCGGCGCGATCCGCGACGTCCTGCAGAATCACATGATTCAGGCGCTCGCGACCGTGCTGACCGAACCTCCGCCCGGATCGGGACTGGCGCATCTGCGCGATGCCACCGCGAACGCGATCTGGTCGCTGGGGCCGCTGTCCCCACAGGACGTGGTCCGCGGTCAGTACGACGGCTACCGCGACGTGGCAGGTGTGTCACCGACCTCGGCTGTGGAGACGTTCGCCGCGGTCCGGCTGACGGCCGACAGCTGGCGGTGGGCGGGTGTTCCGATCCTCATCCGGGTGGGCAAGTGCCTGCCGGTAACCGCTACCGAGATCACCATCCGGTTCCGACGTCCGCCGCAGAACGTCTTCGGTGTCGAGCGGTTCGGCAGCATGAACATGCTGCGTTTCCGTATCTGGCCCGAGACGCAGATCGCGCTCACACTGGCGGGTAAGAAGCCGGGTGTCGGAAGGCATCCGCAGAAGGACGAACTGACGTACGCGCAGGAACCCGGGTCGGACATGCGGCCCTACGACCGGCTCATCGGCGCCGCGCTCGCCGGTTGGCGGTTTCTGTTCGCCCGGCAGGACGTTGTCGAGGCCGCCTGGCGCATCGTCGATCCGGCGCTCGGGGACGCCGTGCCCGTGCATCCGTATCCGCGCGGTTCCTGGGGCCCCCGCGAGGCCGACGGCCTGCTCCCGGAAGGAGAGTCCTGGTATGACCCGCGCGGCTGAGGACGGCACGACCGACACGACCGTCGTGATCGTCGGAGCCGGCTTTGCCGGCGTCGGATGCGCCCGGGTCCTCGCCAGACACCGGGTGCAGGTGCTGCTGGTGGAACGGAACAACTACCATCAGTTCCAGCCGCTGCTCTACCAGGCGGCCACGGCGCAGTTGGCCGCGAGCGACGTCGGGACCCCGCTGCGCACCCTGTTCCACAAGGACGAGACCGTCAGCATCAAAAAGGACGAGGTCGTCAGCGTGGATGCGGCGACGCGCACGGTCACGACCACCGACGGCCACAGCTACCGTGGCGAATACCTGGTCCTGGCGGTCGGCTCGCAGCCGAACTTCTTCCGCACGCCGGGCGCGGACACCCACGCCTTCCCGCTCTACAGCCTGGCGGACGCGCAGCGGCTGCGCTCCCGCATCTTCGAGCTTTTCGAGGCCGCGGACCGTGACCCGAAACTGGTGGACGCCGGAGCCCTCACCTTTGTCATCGTCGGTGCGGGCGCGACCGGTGTGGAGATCGCCGGCGCGCTCGCGGACCTCGTCCACAACGTCCTGCCCGACGAGTACCGCGATCTGGCGGTCCAGGCCACAAGGATCTATCTCGTCGAACACGGGCATGCCGTCCTCGCGCCGTTTTCCAGGGACGCCCACGAGTACGCGATCAGGGTGCTGCAACGCGACGGCGTCCAGATCATGCTTGGCACGTCCGTCAAGGAGGTCACCTCGAACTCGGTCGTCCTGAGCGACGGCAGTGCGATTGCCACCAGGTGCGCCATCTGGGCCGGTGGTGTCCGAGCCGCGCCGCTGGCTGCCAACGCCGGGGTGTCGCGGGGACGAGGAGGGCGCATCACCGTGCTGTCGGATCTGACCGTCGAGGGGTTCGACCGTGTCTACGCCCTCGGTGACGTGGCCGACATCCCGAGCCCCGACGGGACCGCGTTCCCCCAGCTCGGCTCGGTGGCGTTGCAGACGGGCCAGTGGGCCGCGAAGAGCATCCTGGCGGACATCGCGGGCAGGCCCCGAGGCAGCTTCCATTACCACGACAAGGGAATCATGGCCATGATCGGCCGTGGCGCGGCGGTGGCCGAGGTCGGCGCGAAGCGTCACGAGTTGCACGGCGCGATTGCCTTCGCGGCCTGGCTCGGTGTGCACACATGGCTCATGAGTGGGGTCCGCAGCCGTGTCGACGCGCTCGTGTCGTGGGGATGGGACTACTTCAGCGCAAGCCGTACACCCGCGTTGATCGACCGTCCGGATGCGGCGACGATCGACTGGGGTGACGAGGACGGCGAAACGCCGGCTGCGCCGGGCCCGGCCCAGCTGAAGCCTGCGGCCCGCTAGGGCACCGTTTTCCCGGGCAGCGCCGGTCCCGCGCAGAGCCAGGCCGGTGGGCGTTGCCGTGGGAGTGACTCACCCGACTGGGGTGAGGACCCGACCACGACCGCGGTTCATCGTTCGATACAGGCCCCAAGGGGTCGTCACCTGCGGACTAGGAGGAAACAGACATGACGATCGGACCTGTTCAGTTGTTGGTTCTCGGTTTCAAGCAGCCTGATTTCCAGGGGAAGATCCAAGAGGAACTGCAGCGGCTCCGGGACAACGACCTCGTACGGGTGATCGATGCCCTGGTCGTGTACAAGGACGCCCAGGGGAATGTGGCAGCTCTGCGGGACAGCCAGCTTACCGACAAGGAGAAGGTCGAGCTGGGTGCCATGGTGGGAGCGCTCATCGGGCTCGGTGAAGGCGGTGAGGAGGGCATGAAGGCGGGCGCCAAGCGCGGCGCGCAGGCCGCCGCGGAACGGGGCGGGGTGTTCACCGAGGAGGACGAGTGGGACGTTCTCGCGGAGGTCCCCGAGGACTGCGCGGCCGCTCTGATCATGCTTGAGCATCGGTGGGCGATCCCGCTTCGGGACGCGATCGCGCGTGCGGGTGGACTCCGGCTCGCGTCGGAGTTCATCAGCCCCCTCGACCTGGTGTCCCTCGGTCTGGTAGAAGCTCAGGAAGCGCAGGCACTGGCATCCTCGGAAAAGGCCGCGATCTGAGAATCGGAGTATCAAACCGCGGTTTTTGCTCATACCGGTTTTACTCATACCGGACGACCGGCCGGACAGAGAGGAATGACAATGCTTGGACGATCTCGCAGGGTTGCCCGCCGAACCGGACGACGAGCGGGTCGGCGAACCGCACGCCGGGTGTCCCACCGTGACATGTGAAGATCAGTGTCCGTGAAATCCTGAAGACAAAGACCGCGGTTTCTGCCCGCAGCGACCGCGGTCTTTTCATGCGAGGCGTCAGGTCATACAGAGGCGTCAGGCATCGTCCCCGGAATCGCCCCAGGCTTCGTTCAGAGGGTCGTCCCAGGCCTCCTGCAGAGCGGCAAGGCCCGCTCCGGCCGGGCGCAGGGATTGCTCGGCCCAGATGATCTTGCCCCCGGCCGTGTACCGGGCACCCCAGCGCTGGGTGAACTGCGCCACCAGGAACAGGCCCCGGCCCCCTTCATCGCTGGTTCGAGCATGCCGCAGGCGGGGAGATGTGTTGCTGCAGTCGGAAACCTCGCAGATCAGGGTGTGGTCACGGATGAGGCGCAACCGGATCGGCCCGGAGGCGTGCCGGATCGCGTTGGTGACCAGTTCGCTGACGACCAGTTCGGTGGTGAACGCCTCTTCGGCGAACCCCCACCCGGCCAGTTGCCCCGCCACCCGGGAGCGGGCGACCGATACGACGGCCGGGTCGGCAGCCAGTTCCCAGGAGGCGACCTGGTCCGCTGTGAAGGTATGGGTGCGCGCGAGGAGAAAAGCGACGTCATCGTCTGGACGGTCGGGCAGCAGAGTCTCGATCACCTGCTTGCGGATCTCTTCCAGCGGCCGATTCGCGGGGGCCAGGGCCTCGCGCAACCGGCCCAGCCCGACGTCGACGTCGTGGCCACGGGCCTCGACGAGACCGTTGGTGTAAAGGGCGAGCAGACTGCCTTCGGCCAGCTCGAACTCGGCGGACTCGAACGGCATACCACCCAGCCCCAACGGCAGGCCCGCGGGTAGGCCGAGGAAGCCGACCTGCTCGTCGGGACTGACGACCACCGGTGGCGGATGGCCGGCACGCGCCAGGGTGCACGACCGGCTGACCGGGTCGTACACCGCGTACACGCAGGTGGCTCCCGCAACCGCGGTGCCGACAGCCGCCTCGCCCGTGTCCTCCTCGTCCGCCAGTCGGATGACCAGGTCATCAAGGTGTGCCAGCAACTCGTCGGGGGGCAGATCCAGGCCGGCCAGGGTGTGCACGGCGGTACGCAGCCGTCCCATGGTCGCCGCCGCGTGCAGCCCTCGGCCGACCACATCTCCGACGACCAGCGCCACCCGAAAGCCTGAAAGCGGGATCACGTCGAACCAGTCCCCACCCACGCCGACACGCTCCTCCGCGGGTAGGTAGTAGGAGGCCACATCCACGGCGGTCTGCCGGGGCAGACCGTGCGGTAGCAGACTGCGTTGCAGGGCCAGAGCCGCGGCGTGTTCCCGGGTGTAGCGGCGAGCGTTGTCGATACACACCGCGGCCCGCGAGACGAACTCCTCCGCGAGGAGCAGGTCGTCCTCCTCGAACGGATCCGGACTCTGCCACCGGATGAAGGAAGCCACGCCCATGATGACGCCACGTGCCCGTATCGGCACCGCCATCAACGAGCGGAGCCGGAACTCCTCGATCCGCGCCACCCGAAGTGGATCTTTATCCATCCACTTGCTGGCAGCGACGTCCAGCACCGGTTCCAGGACAGCCTTGCCGTCGATCAGGCAGCGAGCGGCGGACGGCGACAGGACAACCGCCTCCCCCGCCTCTATGACCGATTCCGGGCAGCCTTCGCGTACCGACTGCTGCCCCGCCCGTCGCATCTCGGGGGTGCCGGTGACCGGTCCCGAAGCCGGTTCCTCGCCACGCAGGACCGACTCCAGCAGGTCGACGGTGACGAAGTCGGCGACACGCGGCACGGCCACGTCCGCAAGGTCCTGAGCGGTCCGCGTCACGTCGAGGCTGCGCCCGATGCGTTCGCTGGCCTCGTTCAGCAACGTCAGCCGCTGCCGCGCCCGCCAGTGGTCGGTGACATCGATCATCACGAAGCACACGCCGAACGGCCGTCCGGTCGGGTCCTCCAGCCGGAAGACCCATGAAGAAAAGACATGTATGCGGTTCGGGTCCCTGGGTAGCCAGCCCTGGTATTCGAGGTCGAGCACAGGTACGCCGGTCTCCAGCACCTCCCGCACCCGCGCCTCCCCGGTCTCGACGGAAAGGCCCGGACTCACCTCGCTCAGTCGCTTTCCGAGACGCTCCTCACGTGGGACCCCCCCGAAACGTTCCAACGCGGCATTCACCCACAAATACCGCATGTTCTCATCGAGGACACCGATACCGAACGGCGAGGAGACAAACAGGTTGTCCAGAATCGACTGGTCCGCTCGCCACCAATGGGTCCGTGCCGCGTCGAAGGCGAGGAGGAGCCAACCCGACTCGCCTTCCCTGTCGATCAGCGGACAGACCTGCGCTCCGACGTCCACCCGGTGACCGTCGGAATGCCGAGCGAACACCAGGCCGCTCCAGCCGCCGGCGGCCCGGCACCGCTCGACCACGGCGGGCACCGTCGCCGCATCCGCCGTCCTGTAGAGCAGATCCACAGCCGACCCGCTCAGTACCTCCGCCGCGGTATGACCAAGCAGCTGTTCCGCCGCGGAGCTCCACCGGATGATCCTGCCGTGCCGGTCCAGTATCGCGGTGGCGAACGGCGGCACGGCGGATCGGTCGCCGCGGGTATCGGCTCCCATTGACTCAGATCCGTCCATCACCGGTAGTCCTACCCACAGGAACAGCCCACATGTTCCAGCCCCGGGCAACCACTATCGGTACCAGCTCATGCGCGGTCCGACGGGTCAGGGATGTTACCGGCGCGGGCAGCGACGTTACCGGGGAGCGAGGGCGTTCAGCGCCGTCCGGTAGGCCTCCGTGTCGATCGGCCTGCCGCCGCCAGCCGCGCCGTGAAGGTGCTCAAGCACCATCTCGCCCAGCATGTGCAGGACGTCCAACCGGTCCATCCCGGCCAAGGTGAGCCGCTGGGCGGCCTGCCAGACCTCAGCGGGATCGTTCTCCCAGAGCTGGTGGACCACAATCTCGTCGACCGCGATGTGCAGTCGCGGGTTCACCCCGCCGGTGTCGGCGTCGAACTCCGGGTCGTCCAGCGCCCGGTGGAATTCTGGATGCTCACCGATTATCAACAGCCGGCGCTCGTCAGGATCCCCGGGATCAAGGTTCGGGTAGTCCTCGTCCCCGATACGGGTACCGAAATAGGGCATCGCGAAGATCCGCCGGTCGAGAATATCCTGTGCTTCCTCCAGACCGCCGATTTCGCCCACGCCACGAAGCAGCATATGTACCGGGCTTGGGGTGAGAATTTTACCGTTCCCGTCATACTCGTCATCCTCGTCGGCGATTTCCTGCCATTCCTCGATGCATTCTTCGGTAACCTCGACGAGTTCGGTGACCGCCGCCTCCGGAAGCCGGTTGCGCGCGGCGGCCCAACGCACCCAGGCACGCAGTACCGTCGGCATCGCCTCTCGGTCGTCGGCGTCGAGCATCGCCTTCCCGGGCAACCAGTGCAGCAGAAAGACCTCGGTCCTGGCCGGACCGACCCGCAAAGGCTGGCCCCTGTCGTAGTCGCAGCCGAAATCCACGATCAGCCGCGTGCAGTAGCGGACCGCGGCCTGGTCCGGAAGCTGGTCGGCGAACCCGGGGCTCGCCTCGGCGAGAAACGACTCGACCAGGGCGTCCCGCTCGGCGGATGTGATCTCCGCCGGGCCGGCGGACGGTTCGCCGGGTTCCGGCAGCACCCGGCAGCGGGCCAGCGCCAGGGCTCGGTACTCCCTGAAATCGGCGCTCACGTCAGGATCCAGAGTCATGTCCGTGGCGGCGAAAGCACGCTCGATCAGCCTGCGGGCGTCCTTGGGCGAGACCTGCCGCAGCAGGATGATCCCATCGCTGCGATGCGTGTCCGTACGCATGTCGTCCAACGTGGCCGCCGGTTCGTCCGTGACGAACACATCGATGACCGAACCTGCAAGCTGGTTGAAGTCGACCAGTGTCATCAGGGCGTGCCCGGCGCCGTCCCCTACGTCATCCCGGTCGAAGTCCCGGTCGAACGCACAGAACAGCGATGCCTGATCTCCGTAGACATCCGACAGCTGCCAGCATTCACCCACCCGGACCCGGCCGATGGTGGACGCCCACACGGGCTCCGCCACCCCCCGGGCCGCCAGTGTCGCGGCACCGGCGGCGGCCGAATCCCGTTGCCGCTCCCCCACCGCCATAACCTCCATCGCCCGCAGAAAGGCGAGATCGGTGGTGGTTGCACGCCGAGAGGCGTAGTCGATCAGACTGCCGCCCAACATCTCGTCCGGGTTCTCGTCCGGGTTCTCGTCCGCCGGGAACTCGTTCCACCATGAACCGATCAGACCCGAGGTGAAGATCTCCACCTGGAGGGGATCGGGTTCGGAGACGATCGGGTGAAAAATCCGCAGCATCTGCGCAAAAACATCATCAGGGTTGGGAACGCGAACATTTCCGCTGCGTCGCTGCGGCTTCCTGGCCTTCTTCCGCCCACGGCTGACCGGACTCATGCCACGGATGATGCCACCTTCGGCACGGCACGCATCTCGTGCCACGGCAGGCCCACTCACTTGGCACGGACCCTTGGCCTACGACGGACATGAGTCGTCGAGGTGACCTGACGCACAGTGACAGCAACTCACGAGAACGCAAAGATCGCGCATTTCGTCGAGCGCGCAGCGGGCCTTCGTCCTGATTTACTGGGTCATGATGCTGGGAATGCCCACCAGTTGACAGACGGTTGACCTCCGGGTCGGTACCCGCGCCCCCTTGCCCGCTCTCCGCACTTCGTTGGACGCTGCTTCGTGATGCCTCCGCTCGCCGACCTGGCCGAACGTCTACCCGACCTGATGGTGCTCGACCAGCACCGCCTGCAACGCCGCGTCGACGGCGCGCGCCGGCTACGCGACCCCGGGGCCCGCGATGCGGCAGCCGCCAGGATCGCGAGCGCCGTCGCCGCGGCAGCGCTGCGTGTCGAGCGGCGACGCTCAGGTGTACCCAGGATCAGCTACCCGCAGGAACTGCCGGTCAGCCAGAAGAAGGACGAGATCCTCGCCGCGATCCGCGACCACCAGGTTGTGATCCTCGCCGGTGAGACCGGCTCCGGAAAGACGACCCAGCTTCCGAAGATCTGCCTGGAGCTGGGACGAGGTGTGCGCGGGCTGATCGGCCACACCCAGCCGCGCCGGCTGGCGGCCCGCGCGGTGGCCGAGCGGATTGCCCAGGAGCTGGGTGAACCCGGCGGGCAGCCGGGTGGGATCGTCGGCTACAAGGTGCGCTTCACCGACCAGGTCGGCAACGACACCCTGGTCAAGCTGATGACGGACGGCATCCTGCTGGCGGAGATCCAGACTGATCGATCGCTGTACCAGTACGACACCCTGATCATCGACGAGGCCCACGAACGCAGCCTCAACATCGACTTCATCCTCGGCTATCTGCGACAGCTGCTGCCACGCCGACCCGACCTGAAAGTGATCATCACCTCGGCGACGATCGACCCGCAGCGCTTCTCCCGCCATTTCGGCGACGCGCCGGTGATCGAGGTCACCGGCCGGACGTATCCGGTGGAGGTCCGTTACCGGCCGCTCGTCGTGGAGAGGGACGGAACCGATGTGGATTCCGACGCCGATCCCGATACCGGTTCCGCGGCCAGGGACGGCAAGGCGGTAGAGCGCGACCCGACAGAAGCGATAGCGTCCGCGGTGGACGAACTGTGCGCGGCCGGACCCGGAGACATCCTGGTCTTCCTCAGCGGTGAACGGGAAATCCGGGACACCGCCGATGCGCTGGCGAAGAATACACTGCGCGACACCGAGATCGTGCCGCTGTACGCGCGGCTGTCCGCCGCGGAACAGCACCGGGTGTTCCAGCCCCATACCGGACGCCGGATAGTGCTCGCCACCAATGTCGCGGAAACCTCGCTGACGGTTCCGGGAATCAGGTACGTGATCGACCCGGGGATGGCGCGCATCTCCCGTTACAGCAACCGGACAAAGGTGCAGCGGTTGCCGATCGAGGCCATCTCGCAGGCCTCGGCGAACCAGCGTAAGGGCCGTTGCGGACGGGTGGCCGACGGCATCTGCATCCGGCTGTACTCGGAGGATGATTTCGCCGGCCGTCCGGAGTTCACCGACCCTGAGATCCTGCGCACGAACCTCGCCTCGGTCATCCTGCAGATGACCGCGCTGGGCCTCGGTGAAATAGCGGCATTTCCGTTCATCGACGCCCCTGATTCACGCAGTATCTCCGACGGTGTGCTGCTGCTCCAGGAGCTCGGCGCCTTCGGGATGGAGCCTTCCGGCAAGGCCGCGCGCGGAAACCTGACTCCGCTCGGTCGCAAATTGGCGCAGCTTCCTCTCGACCCCAGGCTGGGCCGCATGGTGCTGGAGGCCGAGGGCAACGGCTGCGCACGCGAAGTGATGGTCATCGCTGCCGCGCTGTCCATCCAGGACCCCCGTGAACGTCCCGTCGACGCCCAGCAGGCCGCCGCGGAGAAACACGGCCGCTTCACGGATAAACAGTCGGACTTCATGACCTTTCTGAACCTGTGGGAGTACCTGCGGGAACAGCAGAAGGAGCTGTCCGGCAACCAGTTCCGCAAGCTGTGCCGGGCCGATTTCTTGAACTACCTGCGCGTCCGCGAGTGGCAGGATATCTACAGCCAGCTGCGCCAGGTGGCAAAAACCCTCGGGATATCACCGAACAGCACGCCCGGCGACCCACGGAACATCCACCTCTGCCTGCTCGCCGGTCTACTTTCTCACATCGGCCTCAAGGACGGCGACAAGCAGGAGTATCAGGGCGCGAGGAACGCCCGGTTCGCCATTTTCCCGGGTTCGGCGTTGTTCAGGAAGCAGCCACGCCTGGTAGTGGCCGCCGAACTCGTGGAGACGTCCCGGCTGTGGGGACGGATGGTGGCGCGCATCGAACCGGAATGGGCGGAGACACTCGCGGCCCATCTGGTCAGACGCAGCTACAGCGAGCCGCACTGGGAGAAGAACCGGGCCGCGGTGGTCGCCTTCGAGAAGGTGACCTTGTACGGGGTACCACTGGTCGCGTCCAGAAAGGTCAACTACTCCTCGGTCGAGCCCGAACTGTGCCGGGATCTGTTCATTCGGAATGCCCTGGTGGAAGGCGACTGGCAGACCTATCACACGTTCTTCCACAACAACCGCAAACTGCTCGACGACATCGAGGAGCTGGAACACCGGGCGCGGCGCCGTGACATCCTCGTCGACGACGAGACCCTTTTCGATTTCTACGACCAGCGCATTCCCGCGGACGTCGTCTCCGGCCGGCATTTCGACAGCTGGTGGAAGAAGGCCCGCGGGGCCCGACCCGACCTGCTCACCTTCTCCATGTCGATGCTCGTCAACAGCGACGCGGACGGCATCGACGAACTCGACTACCCGGACGTGTGGCGCCACGGCGAGCTGGCCCTGCCACTGTCCTACCAGTTCGAACCGGGCGCCGACGCCGACGGCGTCACCGTCCATATCCCCCTGCCGGTCCTCAACCAGGTGACTGGTGAAGGTTTCGACTGGCAGGTGCCGGGTCTGCGGGAAGAACTGGTGACCGCGCTGATCAGGTCGCTGCCGAAGCAGGTTCGGCGCAGTTTCGTCCCGGCACCCGACTACGCGAAACGTGTTCTGGAATCCGTGGCTCCGCCAGACGGTCCGCTGCTCGGTGTTCTGGAACGCGAACTGGACCGCCTGACCGGCGTGGATGTGCCGCGGGAGGCCTGGCAGCCGGATCGGGTGCCAGGCCACCTGAAGATCACATTTCGGGTGGTGGACGAGGCGCACCGGACCCTCGCGGAAGGCAAGGACCTCGGCGCGCTCACCCGCCGGCTTGCCCCGACGATGCGGGCGGCGGTTTCCGCCGCCGCGGACGGCGTCGAACGTCGCGGCCTTCGTGCCTGGGATTTCGGCCCGCTCGCGCAGATCGTCGAGCAGCAACGGCCCGGTCAGCCGGTACGGGCGTATCCGGCGCTGGTCGACGAGACCGACAGCGTGGCGATCTGTGTGTTCGCCACCGAAGCCGAGCAGCGCCATGCCATGTGGCGGGGCACCCGGCGCCTGCTGCTGTTGACCGTGCCGTCCCCGATCAAATACATCAACACACACCTGACCAACAAGGAAAAACTGACACTCAGCCATCATCCATACCGGAACGTGATGGATCTGCTCGATGACTGCGTCGCCTGCGCGGTGGACAAACTGATCGCGGAGGGCGGCGGTCCGACATGGGACGCCGACGGGTTCGGCAAGTTGCGCGAAATCGTCCACGCGGATCTGAACGAGACCGCGGTCGACGTGGCGACGAAGGTGGAGCGGATTCTGGCGACGGCGCACACGGTTGCGCGGCAGCTCGCGGCGACGACCAACCTCGCGCTGGTACCGGCTCTGACCGACATCCGGTCGCAGTTGTCGGGACTGGTGCACCGGGACTTCGTCAGCACCACCGGCTGGCAACGCCTACCCGACGTTGCCCGCTATCTCTCGGGGATCGAACGACGCCTGGAGAAACTACCGAACGACCCGAACCGCGACCGGGAACGCATGCGTCAGGTCGAGCAGGTCACGCACGACTACCAGCGGCTGCTCGACCGACTGCCACCGGGCATCCCACCCGCCGACGAGCTGCAACGGATCCGCTGGATGATCGAGGAACTGCGTGTCAGCTTCTTCGCCCAGACCCTGCGCACAGCGTATCCGGTGTCCGTGGAACGGATCTTCCGGGCGATGGACCAGTTGACGCTCTGATCGACACGGGAACATCGCCCGTTCCACATCGTTCTGAGTACATGGGTCGGTCTGCGCTCAGGCGCGGCCAATCGCATCGCGCGATCGCATCTCCATACCGCGCCGCCACCACGTCGACCGAGAACTCGAAGTCGACTGAAAGCTCGAAGAGGAGTCGGATCAGTGCTGTTTCGCGAATTCGGACGGACCGGGGTGAAGGTCAGTCCACTGACGCTCGGGGCCATGATGTTCGGCGCCTGGGGAAATCCCGACCATGACGACAGCATTCGGATCATTCACCGCGCCCTGGACGCGGGCATCAACATCGTCGACACCGCGGACATGTACTCGTACGGCGAGTCGGAGGAGATCGTCGGCAAGGCTCTCGCCGGAGGCGTTCGGGATGACGTCGTGCTCGCGACGAAATTCCACGCGCCGATGGACGACAATCTCAACCACCGCGGGAATTCCCGTCGCTGGATCCACCGTGAGGTGGAGAACAGCCTGCGGCGCCTGCGGACCGACTGGATCGACCTTTACCAGGTGCACCGGCCCGAGCCCGGCACCGACTTCGACGAGACCCTGGGCGCGCTCAGCGACCTCGTCCACCAAGGCAAGATCCGCTACATCGGGACGTCGACCTTCGAGCCGTCCGACATCGTGGAAGGGCAGTGGATCGCCGAGCGCCGCGGACGTGAACGCGTCGTGTCCGAGCAGCCGCCCTACTCCGTTCTGGCGCGGGGAGTCGAGCGTGAAGTGCTTCCCGTGGCACAGCGCTACGGACTTGCGGTGATCCCGTGGAGCCCGCTGGCCGGCGGGTGGCTGTCCGGACGGTACCGTAAGGGAGCCGACCTCCCCGTCTCCGGTCGAAGCCAGCGCACCCCCGGACGTTTCGACCTGACGCTTCCGGCGAATATCACCAAGATCGACGCCGTTGAACAGCTGGCCGTGCTGGCCGAGGATGCGGGGCTGTCCCTCGTCCACCTGGCCATCGCGTTCGTGCTCTCCCACCCCGCCATCACCTCGGCGATCATCGGTCCACGAACCCTGGAACAGCTCGAGTCACAGCTCGACGCGGTCAAGGTGACGCTCTCGGCGGACGTGCTGGACCGGATCGACGAGATCGTGCCTCCGGGTACCACGATCAACCCGGCGGACGCCGGCTACCAGCCGCCCTCGCTGACCGACCCGGCCCTGCGCCGCCGGAGCTCGACCAACAGCTGAGCGACAGCTCACCGCGCCGAACTGCCGCCGAACAATGTGATCCGGAGGCCGGGAACTCCTGAAGGCCTCCGGATCACATGACCTCGCTCCGGTGAAGGACACCCTCGGACACGAATGACACCGTCTCGATCTATAATCTGGTGTGACCATAAGGTCACAGGGAGGTGGTTCAACGTGCGTACCGTAGTCCTCGGCGAGCGTCCCCGTGTTCTCGAGGAGTTCATCGCCCGACGCCAGACCCTCGGGCAGGACACCTTCGACGAGGTCTGGAACGGGGAGTACCACATGGCGCCGGGACCATCCGCCGAGCACGGCCGCGTCGACTACGAACTCAGTGCTCTGCTGCGACCTCGGGCACGCGCCGCCGGGCTCGTTGGCACCGGTCCGTTCAACCTCGGACGCCGCGATGACTACCGGGTACCCGACGGCGGGTTGCACCGCGGGAGCCCCAGCGGTGTCTTCCTGCCCACCGCCGCCGTGGTGATCGAGATCGTCTCGCCGGACGACGAGACCTTCGCCAAGATTGATTTCTATGCCGCGCACGGGGTGGATGAGCTGGTCGTCGCCGATCCGGCACGTCGGACAGTGCAGATCTGGCAACTGGTCAACGGCAAGTACGACGAGACCGGGCGAAGCGACCTGCTCCACGTCACCGCCGCGGAACTGACCCGCGACATCGACTGGCCCTGATCTCTCACCGCCTGTCAGCCTGCCGCAGAAAGCCTGGGGCTGCTTCCAAACGCATTCTCATAATCCGACATACCGCACCACCCGATGGGTAGCGGGCGGCGTCAACCGGCGGTCGCGGGAGAATTTCCTTCACAATGCCCCTACCAATGTCCCTACAAATTATTTTTGCCATAGCCGTGATCGCGGGCGGTACCGGTTTCGCAGTGGTTCATATCCATGGCGGGGCGAAGCCCGGGGTGGACGTGGACCTGACGCCGGCATCGGCGTCCGGCACTGATCCTTTCGCGCGGACCGCAGCCACCGACCGGACGGACGTGACGCCGCCGCGAGGAATAAGCGGTGCGTTCCGGGCGGACACCGCAGGCCTGTACGGGGGGATACACAACGTATCCACATGCGATACGAAGGAACTCGGCCTAGATCTCACGACACACCCCGACCGGGCGGCTGCCTGGGCCGGCGTACTGGGAATCCTGCCGGTCAACATTCCCGACTACCTGGCCGATCTTACTCCGGTACTTCTCCAGTATGACACCTATCTCACCAAATATTCTTTCGTTGACGGGAAAGCCCAACCAGTGCCCGCCGTCATCCAGGCCGGCACTGCAGTGATTGTCGACAAGTTCGGGCAGCCGGTGACGAAATGTAACTGTGGAAATCCACTTACTCAACCGACCGCGACCGCGGGTCTCAGGTATGTCGGCACACCGTGGCCGGCGTTCTCCCGCGCAACCGTCACATCTGTCACAGCCGTGACCGTGACCATCGCCAGCTTCACCCTCAGGGATCTGTCGAACGGCATGGTCTTCGATCGCCCCATCGGCACATCCGGAGCCGATGACGGCCCGGCGTACGTGCTGCCGCAGCCAGGTCCGTCGTGGACACCGCCGACGCCGACCACCGGACCGTCTCCGTCACCACCGCCGTCACCGTCGACGCCGACGCCGACGCCGACGGAGAGTTCAGCACCACAGACCACCGAGCCGTCGACCACCGAGCCGTCGACCCCGACGGAGAGTTCAGCACCACCGACCACCGAGCACGCACCGCGGACCGAAATCTCAACACCACCAACTACTGGAAGACAGCCACCCCCCGTCACTCAAGCCCCGCCCTCTTAGTCCGTTATTTACCGATATTGAACTTGTCGGACAAGGGACTATGGGTACGGCGCTCTCCCGAGCCGAGCGGCGCAGACACAAGGCACGGATCAAGCGGCTGGGCGACGAGATCACGCTGCCGGGTACGACGATCAACCCGGCGGACGCCGGCTACCAGCCGCTGTTGCTGACCGACCCGGCCCTGCGCCGCCGGGACTCGACCAACCACTGAGCGGCAGCTCACCGCGTCAGCCTGCCTCAGAAAGCCTGGGGCTGGTTCCGAACGGAGTCCGACGGCGAGTCCGAACCCACACCACGATGTTAACATCAACGTAACAACATGGACAGCAACGACGCGAGCGACTTCGGCCGCGACGTCGGACACCGGCGGAATGAAGAGAGGAAGCTTGACGACGTGGTATACGGCCGATCTCCATTTCGGCCATACGAACATTCTGACCTATGCCTCACGGCCATGGCCTGACGTGGAGGCGATGAACGCGGGCCTGGTGAAGCTGTGGAACGCCGTGGTGGCGCCGACCGACACCGTCTGGGTTCTCGGTGACGTCACCCTCACGCCGACGAAGCTCGACCCGGTCGCCGATCTGAATGGACGCAAGATTCTCGTCGCGGGTAACCACGACTCGTGCTGGTCCGGGCACCGTCGGCACGCCGGCCAGGCCAGTCGATATGTCGAGGCCGGGTTCGCCGATATCCATGCGTCCGGGGTCGTACGGGATCATCGTATCGGCAACCAGCTCGTCACGCTGGCGCACTTTCCCTATCGCGGCGATCATACGGCCCAGGACAGGTACGCCGACCGCCGCCCACAGGACGACGGTCGGCCACTGCTGTGTGGGCATGTGCACGACGCCTGGCAGGTCCACGACCGGCAGATCAACGTTGGAGTGGACGTCTGGGACTGGACGCCCGTATCGGAGAAAGCCGTGCTGGCGCTGATGGAGACCATGCCCGGGTAGCCTGTCGGGCGAACCCGGCGCGGCGCAGGTTGGTGTGTTCCGCGGAACACGCCTCGAGACCCGAGCCACGGGCCGGCCAGAACGCCGGTCCGCTCACCAGAAGTGAGCCACGTCCAGCACCACTCGGTCGTCCAGCTTGAATACCCGGAAGGGCAGGCGGGCGCGAACTCCGAGCCCGATTGTGGACTGCCCTTCGAAGCTGCCGGCGAACCTGGCGTCCCGGAACGTCCGATAGCCGGCGAGGTTCACGCCGGGAAGACTGCCACCAGCGGTCTGGGAATATGTTGGCCGACCACTCTGGTCGTAGGAAGGCGCCTTGAGGACGATCTGGAGCTTCGCGCCACCGCTCAGCGGGACGAGCTGACCCGAGCCATCAGCGTAGACATTTCCCACATAGTGGACGTCATAGCCGGCGGCCGGCCCGTTCATCTGCAGCACCATGCGGTCCCAGCACTGATGTCCGCCGGTCCGTATATCGGTCAACCCGTCCTGGCTGTACGGCTCGGCGGTCTTGGGAGAACTGCCCCATGCAATCCCGCAGTATCCCTCAGTTGCCTGTGCTTGACCAGCGACAAGCACCGTGCCGACAGTTCCGAACAATACGCCTATGAGAATACTCGTAAGTAGTCTTACCCTGACCATACATACTCCTTCAAATACCGAGAATCGGTATCCTGCACCATTATTCTGAAGTCACCCGGCGTGGTTATTGTCGGTTTCCGCCGGGGCACGGTCGCGTCCGATGACGGGAACGATAACGCCTTCGGATGAGGCGCGCCGGGTCGTAGAACGCGACGCCTGCTGCCGTGCACGTTGTTCGGGCTACCGCCACCGAGGCAGCGCCTGCCGCACCGGGCACGACCGGTCGGACCGCCAGAAGTTCGTCGAGGTCAGCCTGGGTGAACGGCTCACGTTCACGCCACTTGATCGAGCCGATGAACGAAACCGCCTTCCCAGCGTCGCCGTGGCGGACGCCGACCAGATCGACCTCGGGAATGTTGCCACGAGGCCACCAGCTACCGACCGTTTCCGCGCCCCCGAGATCGGGGTCGGACGCGGCCAGCCGGGCCAGGGCCTCCCGAACCAGCGGCTCGACCGCACGCCCGCGGTACTGCGCCCATGACATGGTGATCCTGGCCCGGGCCAGGTCCGGCCCCCCGCGTTGGATGTCGTTGATTCCCGGCTCGACAAAGCGCAACCAGAACCGCAGATACGGGTCAGCGGCGTCGCCACAAGCCCAGACCGGGCGGCAATCGCCGAGTAAGCCCGTTCGTCGGCGCCGATCGTCCGCAGGACATCGCTGGCCTGTAAGACTAACATCCAAGTTAGTAACATTGATGTTAGTGACATGGATGTCAGTCATCTGTGCGGTGCTCTGAAGAAAGTCGACAGCCGGAGGTCAGCCGATGGCGGTTCCGACCAGGGCGCCGACCAGGGCTGTCACAGCCATGGCGATGGAACCGCCAAGGACGACGCGAACGGCCGCACGCCTACGGTTCGCACCACCGAGCGCGGCACCGAGACCTCCGAGAAAGCCGAGCCCTACCACGGCCACCACGACCAACAACACGATCCGGGCAGTGCCGGAGCCGGCCAACATTGCGATCAGCGGAAGCACCGCACCACCCGCGAAACTCGCCGCCGAGGCCACCGCGGCCTGCACCGGACGGGCCGCCGTGGTCGGCGACTGGCCGAGCTCGTCCCGGGCGTGGGCGGCGAGCGGATCAGCCCGGCTGAACTCGACCGCAACCTCCCTGGCCAGCCGCGGGTTCAACCCGCGCTGTACGTAGATGCCTGTCAGCTCGTCCAGTTCGGCTGCGGGATCGGCCATAAGCTCCGCCGCCTCAACGGAAAGATCCTGCTGCTCGACGTCCTTCTGGGAGCTCACCGAGACAAACTCGCCCGCGGCCATCGACGTCGCTCCTGCGACAAGCCCGGCAAGGCCCGCGGTCACCACTGCCGCTCGGGACGCCGACGACGCCGCCACCCCGAGCATCAGGCTCGCGGTGGACACCAGGCCGTCGTCCGCGCCGAGCACCGCGGCGCGCAGCCAGCCTGACCGCTCACCACGGTGCCGCTCCTGATGGCCTCGTCTCACCATGCTTCGATCACCATGCTTCGATCGAACGCCACGGGGTCACCCGGTGCCACCTATCACTCAGCGCTCACCGTGCAGCGCTCACCGGCGGACCCCACAGTTCGCGGACGGTCTGATACACCCGCTGGTTATGACTGAACTCGATCACGTTGCCGTCCGGATCGGTCACCGCGCAGATGTACCCGACCGGGTCGGGCAGGTCCTGCGGTTCCCAGTGCAGGCACCCCGCCGCCCGCGCCCGACCCGCGATCTCGTCGACGTCGGCCCGGTCGGGCAGCTCGATCCCGATGTGCGCGAACGGCGCCATGATCGGCTGTCGATGCCCACGCTCGCTGGTGAACTCGGCGAGGACCAGCACGAACGGCTCCTGCCACTGCCCTGCATTGGACAGCCAGACAATGCGCCCCAGCTCATCCCCTCGGGTCGCGACAACCACGAGCGGCGTCATCGTCGTATAGAAGTCGATCGAGGCGTCCATGTCGCTGGACGGTAGGGCCACATGCGTCCATCGCGCTTGCGTGAGCATCCCGCTACTTCCCTTCACCCGCCGAGTCCTTCCCACGGGGTGTTCCCGACATCGACCCTCCGCTCACCGAATACGGACGACGTCGACCGGACTCGACTACCGGGAACCCTTTTCCAGCAGGTCGAGTGCCGGGTATGTCTCGCTGCCCAGCGACACGTGCCTGCCTTCGGCGCTGCTCCAGCGTGCCCCACGCAGAGTCGTGTTGAACACCCGTTCCACCCCAGGAATGGGATTGGGCCTGGTGAAGTCCAGCGTCGGTACGAGCTGCAGATCCAACCTGGAGGTCCGGCCCAACTGCGCGAGCAGGGCGGACGCCGTGAGGTCGCCCGGCACCTGGTTGCCGACCTTCTCAACGATCTGAACGGACAGCCAGCCGTTCAACGACGTGCTCGACCGCCACAGCGCGGGGGCCGCATCCTTGTCACCGGCCGAGTACTCGGCGGCAAGCTCCGCGCTCATCCGTCGCAGTTCGCTGAACTGGTCGGACTGGTCGAGTTCAGGGTAGGCGGTCGCCTCGACCAGCCTGTCGGCCACCGGTCCGAGCTTCGCGAGGCTCGTATCGGAGACGGTGCCTGTCGCATGGCAGTAGGAAAACCGCTCCCCGCCGTCACGCATCACCGCCACAGCCGCCTGTTCGGTCACCACCAGGACCGCGCCGTCGACGCCCGCCCCGGTCAGCTGGGAGACGGTCGGGGTAAAGTCGCCCGTCGTCACCGGCACCCTGACAACAGGGTTGACGGGCAGGTCGACGGCCTTACCCCCGACCTCGCCAAGGGTCAGGAAACGGTCGCTCGCGCCCAGGTCATAGCCGACCATCCCGAGATGACGGGCACCGGCCTTCTTCAACAGCGCCGCGCAGACCGTGGGGTACAGAACCAACGGACTGATCACGAAGCTGATCGGCGAGCTGAGTTCCGACCCGTCCGCCGAGACCCCGGCGGACCCGACCGAGGCGATGCCCGCCTTCGCCAATGTCGGCATGATGCCACCGGCCCCGCTGGTCTCCGACACGACCGCGAGGACGCCGGTGTCGGCAGCCTGTTTCGCGCACGCCTGCGCCGCGGACGTGTCGTTCTTCTCATTGCAGTAGACCAGCTCGACCGGATGCCCTTTGATCCCGCCACGGCTGTTGACGCCGAGGACAGCCGCTCTCGCCGCCGCCACCATCTCCGGGTAGTTCCCACCGGTGGTCCCCGTGGGCGCAATGACCATCATCTTGACCGGCGAACCGGACTGGCCCGACGCCCGCCGCGAACCGGACCCGTCACCGCCGTCCGAGCAGGCGACCAGCGTCACCGCCGCGCCCAGGCCCGCCACCACCACCTGGAGCCTCGTTCTGCGCCGCACCGTGAGCCCCTTCCATTTCTTCTTATGATGTCGCCCTGCCGATGCCGTGCCGACAATTCCGGACGATAGACCAGACCCGCGCATGCCGTTATTCAGTCTTTTATCAATATCAGTTCGCCATATCTGCCTATTCAGCTATTCAGCTATTCGAGCGGCATCATGGCCGGGCACAGCCGGTCCGACCGGCAGGCTCAAGGGCAGTTGCCTGGAGCGGGGCCGGCCCGGTGGTCGGCGACTCGGTGGGGCTTCACCCAGATACGCCGTGCGCACCCGGACGTCGCCTCGGACCTCATCCGGCGAACCTTCGGCGATCTTGTTTCCGGCATCGAGGACGACAACGCGGTCGCAGACACCCATGACGACGTTCATGTCGTGTTCGTTGAGCAGGATGGCGAGCCCCCAGTCGTCGGCAAGGAGCCGCAGCAGTCCGGCAAGCCGCGCGCTTTCCGCCTCGTCCAGCCCGGCGCACGGCTCGTCGAGCAGCAGGACGGACGGACTGGCGGCAACAGCGCGCGCAACCGCGAGCAGCCGCCTGCGGCCGTACGGCAGCTCCGACACCCTGCGGAACAGGTCGTCGCGCAGCCCGAACACGTCGATCGCGGCCACCGCCATCGGTGACAATGGCCGTTCCCGTGCCACCAGCAGGTTGGTGAGGTAGGCCAGTGTGTCCCGCGGGTCACTCGCGGCCTGGATGTTCTCCAGCACGGTGAGGTCCTCGAACAGGTCGAGCTGCTGGAACGAGCGGCCGATCCCGGCACGTGCCCGCCGATGCGCGCAAAGCTGGTCCAGTCGTGTCCCCCCGAGCATCAGCATGCCGGACGCCGGCCGGTTGTAGCCGCTGACCGCGTCGATGACGGTTGTCTTCCCGGCCCCGTTAGGGCCGATCAGCCCGACCATCTCGCCGGCGTCCACAGCGAAACCGACGTCGCGGACGGCGGTGATCCCGCCGAACGTGACGGTCAGACCCGAGATCGACAGGCACGCCGGCCGGACCGTCGGGTGCCGCGCACCGGCGGCGGGTTTCAGCAGGCGGGCGAGACGACGCTCCCGTCGGACGTCGGCGGGCCGCGCCGACGTCCGCCCGAACGGCGGGCATCCGGGCGGCAGCCACCCGAACGGCAGGCATCGTTTCAGGACGTGCCAGGCCGGCCGCGTCCGGTCCAGGATCCGTCGAAAGGTACGGGCATTCTCGGCGGCCATCCCACCACCGGAACCAATCATGATCATTAGTAGTACGACGCCGCTGACCAGCGGCATGTAACGGTCGAGCTGGACGAGCCAGTCGTCGATCATCGAACCCAGGACGACGGCGAGTGCCGCCAGCACCGCGGCGCCGGCCCACGGCGCATGCCGCGAGCCCGAGCCACTTCGACCACCCCGCATTCGGCGGTCGAGAGTTCGGCCGAGAGTTCGGCCGAGGGCACCGCCACCGGCGACGACGGCAAGGCGTGCCAGCCATCCGAGCCTGCCGAGAAAGTCACCGAGGAATACTCCGACGCGCGTACCGAGCGCTCCGACGACCATCGTGGCACCCGCGAAGGAGCCGCTCACCCAGCCGATCCCGCCCACCACCGCGAAGGCGATAAGAACGATCGAGCCGAACGGTGCGAACATCCCCGTTCCATAGTTGATGTTCCCGAGCTCGCCGTACTGGTAGAAGGCGTACAGAACACCGCCGAACCCGGCGATCGCGGCCGACAACGCGAACGCGTACAGCTTGGCCCCGACCACGCTGATGCCGAGCGCCGCCGCGGCCCGCTCGTTGGTGCGCACCGCGATCAGCCGCCGCCCGGCGCGGCCCCGCCGAAGGTTCGCGACGGCCAGGGCCACCAGCGTGAAGACGACGAGCACGAGCGTGGCGAAGCCGGCCGGATCGTCAATCTTGTTGAGTTCGACACCGAGGAAGGACTGTGAGCCGACGATCGTCCCCTCGGGCGAGCCCAGCTTGCCGAAGATGCGCGCCGCAGCACCGGACGGCGGCGGCGAGTGGTAGCCACGTTGAAACAGCACAGCGTCGGCAGCCGCACCCATGCCCAACGTGACGACGGCGAGCTGCAGGCCCCGGGTGCGCAACGCGGGTAGCGCGAACAGCAGCCCGGCCAGCACAGCACCGAGTACGCCGACGACGAGCGCAGCCTCCAGCGGCCAGTGCCGGACAGCGACGAGGCGTCCGGCGATGAGCGCCGCGACGCCGGCGAGCGACAGCTGGCCCAGGGAGATCTGGCCGGTGAAGCCCACCAGGACGACCAGCGACAGCATGAGCAGGGCCCAGATCGCGTTTGCGCCCACCGCGTTCACCCAGTCGTCCGGCAGCACGAACCAGATGAGCGAGAGTGCCGTGGCCAGCAACAGGACGAGGGCGGGCCAGTGGATCCGGCCGCTGCCCAGTGCAGGGTGTCCCACCGTGACGTGCCCGCGTCCGGGAATGACACCTCCGCGCACCACCAGGTAAAAAATGATCACTACGAGCGGGATCGCCCGGTCCGCTCCGCTCCAACCGGGGTGCCCGGTGATGAGGTGGACCTGGGTCTCAAGCTCCACCAGCCCGAGCGCGAGACCGCCGGCAAGCACCCCCGGAAACGAGCGGAAGTGCGCGATGAGCGCGACGGCGAGTGCCGGCACCACCAGCATGATCAGATTTGCCGACGACAGCGGGTTCGCCAGCGGCGCCAGCAGCACCCCCGCCAGGCCGGCAATGGCCGAGCCCGCGCACCACGCGGCGGCCGCGACAGCGTTGGCCGACCATCCGGACGCGGCGGCGGCCAACGGGTTCTCGACAACGGCGGTCGTGGCCAGACCCAGCGTGGTGAACCGGAAACCTGCCCACAGGGTGACCACCACGACCGTCACTACCGCGAGCCGGACGAACACGTCGACGCCGATCACCGTGCCGGACAGCGCCACCTGGCCAATCGGCAGTACCGAGGGCGAGGAGCGTATCCCGGCCCCGTAGAACAGACCGATCAGCGCCTGCAGGATGATCAAAAGGCCGAGCGTCGCCATGACGCGGGTCAGCTGCGGCGCGCCGCCCAGGGGCCGCATCACCAGCACCGCGAAGGCGAAGCCCATCCCCGCCGTGACCGCGACGGTCAGAACGCCCGCTAGCGCGAGCGGCAGACCCAAGCCCTCGTGTGCCCCGCTGAAGAAATACGCGGACCACATGACCAGCGCGCCCTGCGCGAAGTTGAGAACACCGGTGCCACGTTGAATGACGACAACGCCTGATGCCACCAGCGCGTACAACGCGCCGGTCCCGAGGCTGAGCACAGCGTATCCCAGCATGTCACTCACAGCACCGTACACCCACGGTCAGCGTCCGTCACCATGCCGAATCCGACGCCCATGAGCCGCCACATCCTCCGTCCGGGCACTCAAACCTGTTGCACAATCATCCGGAACCTAGCGGTAAGCGATATTATAGACAAGGTGGATATCAAGTCGAATTGTCATATAAGGTATAAAGCTTAATACGAAATCGGGAATCGGCCCGGTCGAGAATTTTGTTCTTGCCCGGCACAGCCGCCCGGCAGGTCGTCGGCGTCACTTTTCGAGCATCCTCCCGCCGGCCACGACCAGTTCTACTGGAGCGGCTGGACGAGGGGACGGGGACGGAATGGAACCACTGGACGCCGGCCTTGTCGCTGCCGGCGGGCTGCTGGCCGGGGCGGTCAACGCCGTGGCGGGCGGAGGCACCCTGATCGCCTTCCCCGCGCTGCTCGCCACCGGTATGCCGGCGTTCACCGCGAACATCACGTCCTCGGTCGGCCTCGTCACCGGATACGCCGGCGGCGCGTTCGGCTACCGGCGGGAGCTTTCCGGCCAGGCCGACCGGCTCCGGGCGCTCGGTGTCCCCGCACTGCTCGGCGGGCTGACCGGCGCGGTGATCCTGCTGCTCACACCCGCCGACTCCTTTCGGGCAGCAGTCGGCTACCTGGTGTTGGCGGCATGCCTTCTGCTTGCCGCCCAACCGTGGCTGGCCCGGCTGGTCGGCCGCCGCCGCGCCGCCGCGGCCCTGCGGTCGGCCGTGGCCGGCGACAGCCCTCGCCCGGACGGTTCCAGCGGTTCCAGCGGGACGGACACCGCCGGCGCTGTTACCTGGCCGACCCGCGTCGGAGTCTTCCTTGCCGGGGCCTACGGCTCCTACTTCGGCGCCGGCCTGGGCGTGCTGCTGCTCGGCGTACTGGGCATCCTGCTACCTGATGATCTTCAGCGCACCAACGCGGGCAAGACGCTGCTCTCGTTCGGGATCAACGCTGTCGGCATCGCCGTGTTCGTGGCGAGCGCACAGGTCTCCTGGGCGTTCGCCACGATCCTGCTCGTGACGTCATGCGTCGGCGGCGTCATGGGCGCACGGATCGCCCGACTACTGCCGGCGACCGCGCTGCGTGCCACAGTTGTCACTCTTGGAGCGGTCGTCGCGGTACTCCTCATCATCTCCATCTGAACATCCGCCATCGTCCGGGAGCGGTGGGGTGGGCGAGGTAACCGGGTGGGCGAGGTAACCGGCGTTCACAGCCGGGTAAAGGTGCCATGTGGCCCGACTCTCGCTCTACGACGTTCTGGGCGTGCAGCCGACCGCCTCGCCCGCCCAGATCGTCACCGCCTACCGGCGGGCGGCGCGGCGGACGCATCCAGACACCGGCGGGTCCGCGGGAGCGTTCCAGCAGGTCACCGCGGCATACCAGGTCCTCGCCGACCCCGACCGACGGCGTGACTACGACCGTCACCTGCTCGCCCGAACGGCCGGGGACTTCCGGGGGCCACCGGCGCCGCAGCAGAACACCGGTCCCCCCCGGACTGCGGGGGCACAGCCCGCCGAAAACAGCGGAGCACATCCGTCCTCGATGACCGCGACCTGTGAAGGTCATGAGGAAGCGAACCGGATACGGCGACGATATCTGGCAATGATGACGGTCTGTCTCGTCCTGTTCGTGCTCGCGGGCAGCGTCGTCCGGCTCGTGTCGGTGCCCGCGGCCCTGGCGATGATGCTGGTGGCCGCGGTAATCCCGCCGATCGCCGCGGTTGTCGCCAACCGCTCCAGGCCCTCCTGACCGGGCAACCCGGGTCACCAGACCCGGGCGAGTGCATGGTGATGACCGCAGGACACCCTTACGGATATCTTTGGATCAGGAGGTGTGCATGCCCGCGATGCACCACCCGGCTTCTGTCTCCATCCCACCGGCACTTGCAGACTCGGTCGGTTACCTGCTGAGGCTCGCCCACGAGTGGGCAGAGCAATGCGCGCTTGTCATGCTGCCGCCCGGGCAGCATCCACGTGACTACGCGGTCCTCACCACCCTTGAACACCGCACAGCCACGTCCCAGCAGAACCTTGCCGAACGCCTGGCCGTGAACCGCACCATCATGGTCAAGCTTGTCGACCGGCTGGAGGCGGCGGGTCTGGTGGCCCGCCGCCGCAACCCGACCGACCGGCGCAGCTACCAGCTCGTCCTCACCGAACTCGGCGCCGAGCAACTCCACGGGATGCGACCCGCGATCGACAGGGGCGATCAGCGGGCCACCGGGCACCTGACGCCCGGCCAGCGCGGGCGCCTCGCCGAACTGCTCCGCCGGCTGCTCTACGGCAACGACCGTGTTCCGGACCTGCCGGCCGAGCTGACGGCACGGACCGGATTCCTCCTCGCGAGCGCACACCTTCGGGCGCGCGAACTCGCCCACACCGTCCTCATACCGGTAGGGATCACCCCGCGCCACTACGGCGCAATGGCACTACTGGCTGCGGGCCAGCCATGCACCCAACAGCAGGTCGCCGAACAGTTGCACGTGAGCGCCACCGCCGTCGTCCAGCTCGTCGACGATCTGGAGGAACACCGGCTGGTCGAACGCCGACCCAGCCGAACCGACCGCCGGCGCAATGATCTCCGGCTCACCGACTCCGGCCGGGACGTCCTCTCCCACGCACGTGCCGCGCTGGACCTGCTGGCCACCGAGCTGACAGCACCGCTCGACCCGAGCAGCAGCGCGGAGCTGAACATCCTCCTGCGGGCACTGCTCGGGTACCCGGCCGCGATGGCGATGGGCAGCGGTCACAGGGTCGGGGCGAGTTCCACCATCCGTTCCACATCATTTCGGTAGGACGACAGGCAGGGCATGGAAACATCGAGCCGCTCGCCGACACGGACAAGATCGTCATAGATCTCGTAGAGATCCACGGGGGCGTACCGGCCGTAATTGTTCATGACCCGCTGGGGCAGCTCCGCGCGGAGCATGACCCGTACCGCCGGAGCCACTGTCGACGGTGGGAGCAGGAACGGCCGGGCATTCTGCGCGAACCGCATGTCGGCGCCCCGGGCCGCGCATATCTGCATTGCCTCGCGCCCGGCGTGCAAAGCGTCATAAACAGCCCGGTTGCTGCGCGTGAACGAGGCGAAGCCGCGGGCCCGGGCAGCACCGCAAATCCACGCCGTGGTGGCCGCGAAATGCACCCACAACCAGTGTTCCATATCAGGCTGGATCTCCGGTCGGAAGCCAGCCTCGGCGAAGAGCGCGGTGAGACGTCCCAGGTTCTGTTCCGCGGTATCCGTCACCTCGCCCCGCAAAGGATTCCCGGACAGGCTCGACCCGAGCATGATTCCGCCTTCGAGCGCGCCGTCCAACACATTGTCGATGATGCTGCCGCCGGCCCGCGGGGCACCCAGCACGTACTGATCCTTGCGCAGGCAGGCGTCGATGAAGTCCAGGCCACGCCAGTTGTGGTTCAGGAACAGCACCGTGGCCGGACCGAGATTGTGCGCCAGTGCGGGCAGTATGTCGGGCGTCTGGGTGTGCCGGACCGCGAGGACGACCAGCTCGACGCCGTCCGACGGACGCAGCTCGGTGACGACACGGGGACGGAACCGCTCGGCGACATCCCGGCGTCGTCTCCCCCGGAGATCGAGAATTTGCAGGTCGATACCGTCGGACCAGCGGGTTACCTGTTCCGGGCGGACGAGCACGCTGATGTCATGCCCGGCCCTCGACAGCGCCCAGGCATGCAGCGTACCGATGACTCCGCCACCGAAGACCAGAATACGCATGCCATCCAGTATCCGACCGGAGCGGGACGTTCGTCAGGGTCGATGGCCTACGGAAATCCGGCACAAGTACCCGGCCGTGGACGGCCTTCTGCATCCGGGGAAAAGACCGTTCGGTAACCCTGGAAATCCTTTCGTGCTCCCTGGCCCAGAATTCTACGCCACCTGATCCGGGAACAGCCGGCGCTAACCAGCCCATAACCGGAAACGGTTCGACGGAGACGGAGACGAAGACGGCGGCCGGGCATCCGTGCCAGGTGATCGAGATGTTCTACGCCGGGGTTCCTCGGCGGCGGCGGGCGTGGCGACCGCTGTCGAGGGGGGCCTGCCCGGAACCACGAGTACGCGGCCCTGGCTGTGGATGCGCCGGCTGTGGATGCGCGGTGGGCGGGCGGGCGGTGGCCGAGGCCCCGGTCTGCGTGTCCCACCCGCGGTGCGGACGGCGGCGATGATGCGGCGCGACCGCGGTCAGGGCGACCGAGGGGTCGATGAAACGGCCCGTCGCCTCGTCCAGGACCCAGGTGTAGGCGGCGGAGATGTCGAAGTAGAGGCCCACGAGCTCGAGGGGGCCGCGCTCCAGCGCGCGGCGCACCGCAGGATGGCCGCGCAGGTGCTCCAACTGCTGGACGACGTTCGCCCGACCCAGCTGTTCCAGGGGCGACAGTGACTCCGTGCCCGGCAGCGGCATACGTGACAGCGCCCCGCGGGCATGGGTCAGCCAACCCTCCAGCGCCGAATCCGGATCCCGGTCGGCGTCGCCGGAAAGCAGCGCCTGCATGGCACCGCACCCGGAGTGCCCGCACACCACGATCGAGGGAACCCGCAGGACGTCGACGGCGTAGTCGAGCGCCGCCGTCACCGACAGATCGCCATCCCACCCCTGGGCGACCGATCCGCCGTCCCGACCGAGCGGGACGAGGTTACCGACGTTACGCACGGTAAAAAGGTCGCCAGGACCGCTACTGGTGATGATGTTCGGTACGACACGGGAGTCCGCACAGGTGAGGAACAGCGCGCTGGGACGCTGGCCCTCGGCGAGGTTCCCGAGAGTCGGACGCAGCAACGAAGCGGCCCGGCGGTGGAACTCGTCCACCCCCACCAGCATCGTGCCGACGGGATGCACATGACCGTCGGCGGCATCCGCCGGCTCCGGCCCTTGCGCGCCGAGGTCACCCGCCGTCCCGGGCGCTTTCGCGCGGTGCGCGTCCCCATGGGACGCGGCCAGCTCCTGCCATTGCGACCAGGGTGCGAACCAGCGGGGCAGGTGCGGGAGGACGGTCCGGCGCCGGTGGGCCTGGCCGTCACGAGACGGCCGGAACCAGGCATGACCGATCTCATCGACGGTCACGTGCCCGCCGGCCCGCTCGTGCGCGGCGCACCAGGCGTGCAGATGGTCGAAGGCCGCGTGGTCGAGGTAGTCCACCACCAGCTCGATCGACACCGAAGCCCCGGTGGGAACCCGGCCGAGGACCCGGGCGAGGCGGGGCAGGGACAGAAAGCTCAGGGTTCCCTCGACGTCCACCCGCCACGTCTCCCCCGACCGGATGAGATGGATGTTCGACCACAGGACCCGGCGCCCGACCAGCCCCAGCGCGGTGGCCATCCCGAGCACGACCCCTTGGAGCAGGTCGAGGGTGACGACACCGACAAGCGTGACGACGTACACGGGTAGCTCTCCGTGCCGCCGCACATGGCGGAGGTGTGCGACGTCCACCAGCCGGACCCCGACGACCACCAGCAGCCCGGCAAGGGCGGACAGGGGAATCCACTCGACCACACCGCCGAGGAGCACGGCGAACAGCAGCACCCACACGCCATGCAGGACCGCGGAGGCACGGGTTCTCGCCCCGGCGGCGACGTTGGTGGAACCGCGCACGATCACACCTGTCACGGGCAGTCCGCCGGCCAGGCCGGACAGGACGTTGGCTGCCCCCTGCCCGAGAAGTTCCCGGTCGAGACCGACCCGGCCCGCCCCCCGGCCATGCGCGGCGGCCAGCTTCTCCACCGCCACCGCCGACAGGAGCGACTCGACGCTCGCGACGATCGCGATCGTCAGGACGCCGATCACGATCCCGGACCAGTCCCGATCGGGGAAGACCGGCAGCGCCACCGAGCCGAGGATCGATCCGGGCAGGTCCACCCGGGGCAGGTCGAGGTGGACGGCCGCGGCGAGTGTGGTCCCGACGGCTATCGCGGCCAGCGGCGCGGGGATCACCCGCAGCCCGCTCGGCAGCCTTCTGACCAGCTGGGGCCACAGCAGGATGACGACGATCGTCACGGTGCCGATCAGAGCCGCGCCGTTGTGACTGTGGACGATCCGTCCGGGCAGCGCCGCGATGTTGTCGATGGCATGGCTGCTCGGCTCGCCGCCGAGGATGACGTGCAACTGGCCGAAGACGATGGTGAGCCCGATCCCGCCGAGCATGCCGTGCACGATCGCGGGCGACACGGCGAGCGCGGCGCGGGCCACCCGGCTGACGCCGAACAGGATCTGTACCAGCCCGGCGGCCGCGGTCACCGCGCAGGTGACCCGCCATCCGTAGGTGGCGATGAGGCCCGCGACGACCACCGTGAGCCCGGCCGCCGGCCCGCTGACCTGAAGGGCCGCACCTCCCAGTGCCCCCGCGACGATCCCGCCGATCACGGCGGAGATGAGGCCGGCGGCCACCGGGGCGCCGGTGGCGACCGCGATGCCGAGTGACAACGGCATCGCGACCAGGAACACCACCAGCGACGCGGTCAGATCGGGCCGCAACGCGGCGATCCGGCGCCTGCGGGCTCGGTGCTGGGCAGCACCGTCCGATGACACCGGCGGCGAGTGGCTGTGCTGCGCCAACGACGGCGATTGTGACTGTGACTGTGACTGTGACGACGCTGACTGTGATGGTGTGGGGACGGCCACGCCACCCTCCTCGAGGTCTGATCGGCATCGGACAGGATGTCGCGATGAAGATCGCCCCGAGGGCGCCGCATGGTGATGACGACGACCGTGCCGGTCTCAAGGGCCGACCAGTGGGCGCCCCCGCCCGCATCCGACCGCCAGTCCGAGTCCTGTTACCTGCAGGTTGATGTTGCCTGTAGATACGGGTGAACCACCCTGATCAACGAAGGAGACTCGGCGCGGGTTGCCGGATGTGATTCTTTACGTCAATGGACGAAACGCCGTTGCGGGCGGCGGGCCGTCAGGCAGCCGCCGCCCGTTGCGCGACGGACCGCCCCACCGCCGCGAGCGCGTCCGCGATCGCGGCCGGGTTGCTGCCACCGCCCTGGGCGAGATCGTCCTTGCCTCCGCCACCACCACCGAGGATCTTCGCGGCGACCCGGACGAGATCCCCTGCCTTGATCCCACGCTCGCGCGCCGGGCCGCTGGTACCGACCACGAGGACCGGCCGGCCGCCGACCGCCGCCGCGACCGCGACGACCGCCGGGCGGTCCGCGGGAATCCGGCCCCGAATGTCTAGGACCAGCCTGCGCAGATCGTCCGCTGACGTGTCGTCGGGTGCCTGGTGGGCCACCAGCGCCGTCCCGCCGACGTCCTCGGCCGCCCGAGCGAGATCACCGGCCACGGCCAGGACCTCCGCGGCCCGCAGCTTCTCCAGTTCCTTCTCAACCTCGCGCAGGCGTGCGAGTACCTGGGACAGCCGCTCGGGGACGTCCGCCCGGGGAGCCTTGAGCACGTCGGTGATCTGCGAGACGAGCACGGCCTCCCGGGCCAGGTAGCGGTAGGCGTCGAGGCCGACGAGGGCCTCCACCCGCCGTACTCCGGCTCCGACCGACGACTCGCCGAGCAGCTTCACCAGGCCCAGCTCCCCGGAGCGGCGGACGTGCGTGCCACCGCACAGCTCCCGGGAGTAGTCACCGATCGAGACGACCCGCACCCGGTCGCCGTACTTCTCGCCGAACATCGCGATCGCGCCGGTCCGGCGGGCGTCGTCGGCGTTCATGACCTCGGCCTGGACGTCGAGGTCCTCGATCAGCACCTGGTTGATCGTCTCCTCCACATCGGCCAGCACCGACGTCGGGACCGCACCAGCCGAGGAGAAGTCGAAACGGAACCGGCCGGGTGAGTTCTCCGAGCCGGCCTGGGCAGCGGTCGGGCCGAGAGCGTCCCGCAGGGCCTGATGCGTCAGGTGCGTGGCGCTGTGGGACCGGGAGATCGCCCCTCGCCGGGCAAGGTCGATGCGCGCCTCGGCGTCGGCGCCGACGACGACTCCGCCCGAGCGCACCCGACCGCGGTGGACGATCAGGCCGGGCAGCGGCTTCTGCACATCGAAGATCTCGATCTCGGTGCCACTGCCCAGGCGGATCACGCCGGCGTCGGCGAGCTGGCCACCACCCTCGGCGTAGAACGGGGTGCGGTCGAGCACGATCTCGACGTCGTCGCCCTCGCCGGCCTCATGAGCGGGCACGCCGTCGACCAGCAGTCCACGCACCCGGGCTTCCTCGGCGGTGCTGTCGTATCCGGTGAACGCCGAGGGGCCGGCGACATCCAGGACCTCGCGGTATGCCGAGGTGTCCACATGCCCGGTCTTCTTCGCCCGGGCGTCCGCCTTGGCGCGTTGCCGCTGCTCACCCATGAGCCGGCGGAAACCCTCCTCGTCAACGGCGAGACCCTGCTCGGCCGCCATCTCCAGGGTGAGGTCGATCGGGAATCCGTAGGTGTCGTGCAGCTGGAACGCCCGCTCGCCCGCGAGAACGCCGCCGCCGGCCTTCTTCGTCTCGGTCGCCGCCACATCGAAGATCGAAGTTCCGGTGCGCAGCGTCTGCAGGAACGACGCCTCCTCGGCGGTGGCCACCGAGTCGATCCGGGCGAGATCGGTGACCAGCTCGGGATACTGCGTGCCCATCGCGTCGACCGTGGCCGCGACCATCTCGCGCATGGTCGCGTCGTGTGCGCCGAGCAGGCGTATGTTGCGGATCGCCCGGCGCATCATGCGACGCAGCACGTAGCCGCGGCCCTCGTTGCCGGGAAGCACCCCGTCGCCGATGAGCATCACCGAGGTGCGCACGTGGTCGGCGACCACCCGCAGCGACACGTCCGACCGATGGTCGGCGCCGTAGCGGGTGCCGGTCAGTTCAGACGCCCGGTCGAGGATCGTCCGGGATGTGTCTATCTCGTAGAGGTTGTCGACCCCCTGCAGGATGGCGGCGAGCCGCTCAAGTCCCAGGCCGGTGTCGATGTTCTTCGACGGGAGATCGCCGAGGATCGGGTAGTCCTTCTTCGAGGACCCTTCACCCCGGATGTACTGCATGAAGACCAGATTCCAGATCTCCAGGTAGCGTTCGCCGTTCACGGCCGGGCCGCCGGCCACGCCGAAGTCCGGCCCACGATCGTAGTTGATCTCGGAACACGGTCCGCACGGGCCCGGTACACCCATCGACCAGAAGTTGTCCTCCATCCCGAGGCGCTGGATGCGCTCGGCGGGCACCCCGACCTTGGACTGCCAGATGTCGGCCGTCTCGTCGTCGTCGAGGTAGACAGTCACCCACAGCCGGTCCGCATCCAGGCCGTACCCGCCGTCCGTCACCGGCGTGGTGAGCAGTTCCCACGCGAGCGGGATCACGGTCTCCTTGAAGTAGTCGCCGAAGGAGAAGTTCCCGCACATCTGGAAGAAGGAGCCGTGCCGGGTTGTCCGGCCCACCTCTTCGATGTCGGTGGTCCGGACGCACTTCTGGATGCTCGCGGCGCGGGTGAACGGCGGCCGGACCTCGCCGAGGAAGTACGGCTTGAACGGAACCATCCCGGCATTGACCAACAGCAGTGTGGGGTCGTCCGCGATGAGGGAAGCCGACGGCACCACCGTGTGGCCGCGTTCGGCGAAGTAGCGGAGCCAGCGGCTCGCGATCTCAGCGGACTTCATTGCAGCCTTCCTCACCGGCGGACCAACGATCCCCGGCGCGTGCCGCGGATCGCAGAGTAGCGGTGCGCGCGCCGACGACCCATCGTAGCCAGGCGGCGTGGATCTCCGCGACGCAGTTTCGGTCCACAGTCGATCTTCGACCGGACGGGTGCAGGGGTCTGGACCCCACCGGCTCTAGGCCAGCGGTCCGGCGGTCCGGCGGTCCGGCGGCGACGCGCCGCAACCCGAAGAATCACCCCACCGCCGAGCGGCGGAGGCACGGTCACAGTTGCGGTGACCGCGCGCCACGGTACCCCGGTCGCCGCGCTCGCCACCTCCGGACCCTGCGCGAACACCGGAGAGACCGACGTCACGCCCAGCGCCAGCCCACCACCCGGGAGCAGCGCAACTCCGAATGCGCGAAACCTCATGCAATACTCCCCTTGCCGGGATTGCGGGCAAGCCTTCCGATGTTTGACGACGGAAAGTGCATGGCAGGCGCGTCCCGACGCTTCGCGCGCCGATCGTCAGGAACGCTTGTGGCGACGGGAGGCGACCGTCTTCGCGTCGAAGGTCAGTGGTGTCGTCCGGTCGGTCGCCAGATCATCGGCAACCGAGCCGTGGTCAAGGGGCGCGTCCCTACCGGTGTCCCGGTCCGTGGTGCGACCGGCGACGCGAGCGTGGTCCACGTCGAGAGCGAAATCCGCGGTGATGCTCTCGGAGGTATCGGCATCGTGCAGTTCATGGCCGTGCGGCCTACGCTGGGACGCGATCGCCACCCGTTCGAGATCCCCTCCTGGGTGTGACCCTGCGGGGTAGGACCTCGCCGTGTGCGCCCTGGCAAGATGCCTGGCCTTCGCGGGGCGGGAACCAGAACCGGGTGCAGTGGGCACCCGCTGGTCAATGGCTGCCGTCCGGCGGCGTGACCCGCCCGGTTCCACCCCGGCTCCGAAATGCATCCCGGCAGTTGGAAAGCCGTAGTAGGAGGCGGCGTCACGTCCCTTGACGGGGACCATGTTGAGAACCACTCCCAGTATCCGCGCATCGACCGTTCGTAGCGCTTCAGTGGCCCTGGTCAACTGTTCGCGCCGGGTTCGACCACTGCGGACGACCAGCAGGGCGCCGTCGGTCTGCGTGGCCAGTACAGCGGCGTCGGTGACCGGGAGCAGGGGCGGTGCGTCTATCAGCACCAGGTCGAAGCGGTCGGACAGCTTGCCGAGCAGCTCGCCCATCCCGCGGGACCCGAGCAGTTCGCTGGGGTTGGGCGGCAACGGCCCGCTGGGCAGGACATGCAGCCGACCGGTCTCGTCGCCCCACGGCAGCAGTACGTCGTCGAGATCTGCAGTACCGATCAGTACGGATGTCAGACCAGCGGCCGTCTCGATCCCGAGATAGTTCCCGAAGGAAGGCCGCCGCAGGTCCGCTTCGACCAGTGCCACCCGGACGCCGGTCTGCGCGAGGGCGATCGCGAGGTTGCAGGTGGTCGTCGTCTTGCCTTCGGCCGACGTCGAACTGGTGACCACGACGGTCCTCGGGGGTTCGTCCACATCGACGAACTGGAGGTTCGTCCGAAGCTGCCGGAACGCCTCGGCACGCGCCGACTGCGCGCCCAGGATGCCGGCCAGGAGCCGGCTGGCACCCGACGAGTCGAAGGCGATCGTGCCCAGGGTGGACAGGCCCGTCGCCGCGGTGACGTCGGTATCGGTCCCGACACTGGTATCGAGCCGGTGTCGCGCCACTGCCGCGGCCGTGCTCACGATCAGGCCCAGGAGCGCGCCCAGCCCGATGGAGCGCGCCGGTTTCGGTGAGACGGGCGCGTCCGGGAGCTTCGCCTTCTCCCACACGTTCACCCGGACCGACGGCACCTTACCCGGAGCCGGCGTCTCGATCTGCGCGACCGCGTCGGAGAACGCCTCACCGACGGCATCCGCGATCATCTGGGCACGTCGCCGGTCCGGGTCGGTGACGACCGCACGCAACAGCACCGTGTCCGGAACGGCCTGGGCCGCTATGTGGCCTCGCAGGCTCCCCGGGGAGTCGTTGAGACCGAGCTTGCCGATGACTGCCGCGGCAACCCGTTCGCTCGCCAGAAGATCAGCATATGACTTCACCCGCTGTTGCGACAGCAGGCCTCCCTGGTACGCCGATGCCGCGGTGTCGGAGCCGTCCGACGAGGAGACCACCATCGTCTCCACCGCGGCATAGATCTTTTTCTCCCGCCAGGTCACGGCTGCCGCTATCAGGCCGCCCAAAATGACACACACCAACAGGAGTGGCCAGCTCCGGCGGAGTGCTCTGACGTAGTCCCGAAGTTCCACCAGCAGATCCAACCCTCCCCGGGAAAGCTCCCGGCTACCATATAACCACGCTGCGCAACCAACATACTTGATTCACGCCTGTACACTTACCATCCGTAGTTACTACGCTGTGGAGTCATGCAGAAGCGGAAGGTTGTTGATTCTCGGAGACTCCCGCGGTGGACGGCCGGCACCCGGCTGTCACCGCTCCACCTGCTGGAACTGCGCAAGCGGGTCGGGCTGCAGATCGGCGCTGACGCGGCGTGCCTGCTGGCCGGGCTGGGCGCGGCCTACGGCGGCCGGTTCGCCCGCTCCCCGCTCGGCGACACCGGGTTCTGGACGATCGCCGTACTCGGGGTCTTCCTGCTGTACTTCACCGGGACGGCTCTGCACCTCTACCTCGGCCGCTACCGGTTCGGTGGCTTCGACGAGGTACGGGCCCTGATCTTCTCCATCGGGCTCACCACACTCGGGATCATCCTCATCGACATCGCCTTCGGCCGGCCCCGGCTGTTGCCCGCAGGTGTTCTCCCACTCGCCGGCGCCAACGCGCTCGTCGGGATGTTCGGCGTCCGCTACCTGTGGCGCCTGGCCCTGGAACGCAGGCGTCGCCAGCACCGGAGCGACGCCGAACCGATCATCGTCTTCGGTGCGGGTGAAGGAGCCGACCGGGTGCTCGCCTCGATGCTGCGCACCCCGGACAGCCCATACCGGCCCGTGGCGCTGCTCGACGACGATCCGCACGCCCAGAACCTGGCCCTCGCCGGTGTCCGCGTGCGGGGCGGGCGCGAGGCCATCGCCACCGTCGCCCAACAGACCGGCGCGCGCACCCTGCTGGTGGCGATCCCGAGCGCCGACGCCGCGCTGCTACGGGAGATCACCGGAGTCGCGGAGGACGCGGGCCTCGCCGTCAAGGTGCTCCCCCGGGTCGTCGACCTCATCGACGGCCGCGTCGACGTGCGTGACATCCGCGACCTCGACCTCACCGACCTGCTGGGACGCCGCCAGATCCAGACCGATGTGGATTCGGTCGCGGGCTACCTCACCGGCAGACGGGTACTGGTCACCGGAGCCGGTGGCTCGATCGGTTCCGAGCTGTGTCAGCAGATCCACCGCTACGGACCCGACAAGCTGATCATGTTGGACCGGGACGAGTCGGCTCTGCGGGCCGTCCAACTGTCCATCCACGGTCGGGCGAGAGCGGATGACGAAGCCGTCGTGCTCTGCGACATCAGAGACGTCGACGCCCTGGGCGCCCTGTTCGACCTGCACCGGCCGCAGGTCGTCTTCCACGCCGCCGCGCTAAAGCACCTGCCCCTGCTGGAACGCTTCCCCGGCGAGTCCGTCAAGACCAATGTCTGGGGCACCCTGGCCGTCCTGGACGCCGCTGTGACCTCGGGTGTCGAACAATTCGTCAACATCTCGACGGACAAGGCCGCGAACCCGACGAGCGTCCTCGGCTATTCCAAGCGGGTCACCGAGCGGCTGACCGCCCAGGTGTCCCGGCACGCGCAGGGGGTGTTCGTCAGCGTGCGGTTCGGCAACGTGCTCGGCAGCCAGGGCTCCGTGCTGAGGGTCTTCGCCAGCCAGCTGGCTGCCGGTGGGCCGCTCACAGTCACACATCCCGATGTCACTCGATACTTCATGACCGTGGAGGAGGCCGTGGAACTCGTCATCCAGGCCGGAGCGTTGGGCGACAACGGCGACGTTCTCGTGCTCGACATGGGCCAGCCGGTGCGGATCGCCGACGTCGCCAGACGGCTCGCGGCCCGCAGCCCACGACCGGTCGACGTGGTCTACACGGGGCTCAGCTCCGGCGAAAAACTGCACGAGGAGCTCTTCGACGACAACGAACACGACATCCGCCGCCACCATCCCCTGATCTCCTACGTGTCCGCGCCACCGGTGGACCGGGCGCAGATCCTCGATCTCGATCCCTGGGGGCACTCCGACACGACCCGCACGGCCCTGCGCCAGCTCGCCCTCTGTGAGGACCTCGGCGTCCAGCCGCAGTTCACACCCGTAGTACCCAGCCAGCCCAGGATGACCGGGACGGCCACCGCGATCGGCAACGACCGCTGACGGGTGCGATGACAGATGCGACGACGGATGCGACGACGGGTGCGACACCATCCCTGCGATGTGACCCGCCGGAACCCGCTATGCCACTGCCGCGACCGACATGACCTTGACGACCGCGTCGGAGGCAGCGGCACCGCTGGACGCCACTGCATGGGTACCGCCGCCTCCCGGTACACCTCGCCGTGACAACCGGTCGAGCACGAGACGCCCTCGGCCCGGACCGCGGCCACGACCCGGTCACGGTTCCAGCCCTCGCGCAGCAGGTCACCGCACACAAACGCATACCAGCGGTAGTAAGCATGGCCGACGTTCGACGGTGGCGGAGTCTCAGCCACAGCGCCGCGACATCCCGCAGGCGCAGGGACACCGGGAGCGCGTTGTCCCTGCGCCGCTCGACCATCTCCGGCAGGGACGGCAATGCCGCCCGGCCGACCGCGCGGCGTCGCTCCGTGCGCCTGCGCACAGTCCTCGATAATCGACAGGCCGTACGGACGGGCAAGATCCCGCAGCCCGTCCACGTCCACGTCCACGTCCACGTCCACGTCCACGTCCACGGGCCAGCCACCGTCAAGGACAAGCCGGGATCCGGGACGCGTCGCGATGCCAATGGCGTCACTCCTCGAAGCATCATTACGCCTTTTAGTAATAGCATGGCGGTCGCTTCCCGCGACGCACCATGAATCCGTCCGCCGAGTCATCCCCATCGCCCACGCCCGGGCTCCCCGGATGTCGGCCAACCGGTTCACGACTTCGACAGACACCCGAATAGCCGAATAGTTATGGTCATCGGGTGGATCGGTGGTTCAACCTCGTCGGCGCCGACAACGTCCGGGACCTTGGCGGGCTTCCCACCACCGACGGCAGGTCGACCCGATCGGGACGACTGCTGCGTAGCGACACCGTCCAGGAACTCACCAGCGACGACGTTGTCACGTTACGCGATTACTACGGACTGCGCACCATTCTTGATCTTCGAGCGAAAGTCGAGATCGCGAGGGAGGGCCGCGGCCCACTCGCACACGAGAAGATCGCCTACCACCATCTGTCGTTCATCCCGGGCGAGTTCGTGATGCCCGACGACCCGCGATTTCCCCTGATCATCGCCGATCTCTCATCACAGGACCGGGCTGAGCACTACCTCGACTACCTGCGGCTGGCACCCGAAGCCGTCGCCGGTGCGCTGAGACTACTCGCACGGCCCGGCTCGCTGCCGGCGCTCTTCCACTGCGCCGCAGGCAAGGACCGCACGGGCGTGCTCGCCGCCCTGCTGCTCGACATCGCCGGGGTCCACCGGGAGGCGATCGTCGCCGACTACACCGTCACCAACGAACGGATCGACCGGGTGGACCTCCGGCTGGCCAGACGGCCCAGCTACCACCGTCCGGACAATCCCCGCAAGGCGGACCAGTCGAGTTGTCGGCCCGATGTCATGACCCGTTTCCTCGCCGCGGTCGACCACACCTGGGGTGGAGCCGCACAGTGGGCCCGACAGGCGGGTGTGCCGGAAGCCGCGCTCCGGGCGCTGCGTGACAACCTGCTCGACTGAACCCGGCCGACCGTCCGGACCAGCCGACCCGCAGTGCCGACATCGCGTGCCGACATCGCGTGCCGACACGGCGGCACCAGGGAAATCGCGTAGGTCCGCACATGCGGCTATCCGGCCCAGCACAATAAGCGGGTGAGCGCAGCCCGGCCCCACGCGTTACCCGGCGTCACACTGACCCTCACTCTCCTCCTGGCCACGGTGCTCGCCGGATGCGACGGCGCTCCGTCCCGATCGGCGTCGAGAGTCCCGCCGGATCTCGTCCCCCTGTTTCGGGGCGCCGCCACCGCCTACGGTGTGCTCACCGCGGCGCAGCTTGCGGCCCAGGCCCGGGTGGAGAGCAAGTTCAATCGCGAAGCGGTATCCCCTGCCGGAGCCCAGGGCCTCATGCAGTTCCTTCCCGAGACCTGGAGGCAGTTCGGCGTTGACGGCAACGCTGACGGCCGGACCGACCCGCTGGATCCCGCGGACGCCATCCCCTCCGCCGCACGTTACGACGCCCATCTGGCGAAGCTCGTCCAGGAACTGCCCGGTGACCGCCTGTCGCTGATCCTTGCCGCGTACAACGCCGGGCCGCAGGCAGTCCGCGACGCCCACGGAGTTCCCGCCTTCAGCGAGACGCGGGCGTATGTCGCGAACGTTCACAGTTGGGCCAGCCGATTCAACAGGCAGCTCTGACAGGCGGCTCCGACCGGTATGACCGCGGGCCGACGATGCCGGCATTTCTACCGGGTGGACTCCGACGACTGCGGCATGCTGACATCCCTATCGTCAAGAGGGACCTACCCTCACGAAGGGCCTACCGCCATGAAGGACCTACCGCCATGAAGGACGAGGATCCGAACCACCGGGCAGGCCATGACCGGGCGAGTCCGACGGGGGAGTATCTCCTGGATCTTCGTGATATCGGCGTCAGCGAGAATCCGCCCGACGCGCCCCGGGCGCACACGACCCGTTCGACTCATTCGATCTTACGGAGCAGACATGTTCGACGGTGGTGAACGGCGTTTCCGAACCGGCCCGGCGGCCGGAGCGTCCACCCCGGACATCCGGTGACACGGCCAATGGCCGGTAGCGAGGCTCTGCCCGCCATGGGGCCGACCGCGAATCCGACCGCGAATCCGACCGCGAGTCCGGCCGCCGACTCCCCCACGGCACAGGGCATGGACCCGACGGCAGCCGAGGAGGTCATCCGCCGGATCGAACGTTCGAGTGGGATGCTCGCCGGCCGGGCGGTGACGCGCATGCACGACGTGCTCCCGTGGTTCGCGAGCATGTCGGCCCGGCACCGGGCCGACATCCAGCTGGTGGTGCAGGCCGGGATCTCCTCGTTCGTGGAATGGTGCCGGCGTCCTGAGCACGCCCGGGAACTGTCCGGGGACGTGTTCAAAGTGGCCCCCCGCGATCTCGTTCGGGCAGTCACCTTCCGGCGCCTGGTCGACCTGGTCCGAGTCGCCGTTGAGGCGGTCGAGGCGGAGGTGTCCTCCCTCGCCGGCCCCGACCACGAACAGCGGCTGCTTGCCGACGTGCTGCGCTACTCCCGCGACATCGCCTTCGCCGGGGCCGTCGTCTACGCCCGCGCCGCCGAGGAACGGGGCGCGTGGGACGCCCGCCTCGAAGCGCTCGTCGTCGACCACGTCGTGCGCGGCGAGGTCGAGCGGGCCCTGCCGTCGCGGGCCGCGGCGCTCGGGTGGCGCAACCCACCCATGGTCGCGGTGATCGTCGGGGACACCCCGGACCACTCCCCCGAGGTGGTCGTCGACCAGGTCCACCGCCTCGGGCGCGGGGCCGGGCTGGAGGTGCTCACCGGCGTCCACCACGACCGACTGGTCGTGATCGTCGGGGGGGACTTCGGGGGTGCTCAGGCGTCACGGTCGATCAGGCCCGGCCTCGACCAGGGCGAGCGAGCCCTGCTCGACGCGGCCGAGGCCCTGCTGCCCGCCTGCGGACCCGGCCCGGTCGTCGTCGGCCCGATCGCGTCCGACCTGGCCGCGGCGGCGTCCTCGGCGCACGCGGCGCTGGCCGCCGCCGACGTCGTCGCGGCATGGCCGGCGGCTCCACGACCGGTGACGGCGCAGGCGCTCCTGCCTGAGCGGGCACTCGCCGGCGACACCGGGGCACGTCGGGCGCTGGTCGAGAACGTCTACGTCCCCCTGCGCGAAGCCGGTGCGCCCCTGCTGGCGACGGCCGGGGCCTATCTCGACTTCGGTGCTTCCCTGGAGGCGACGGCACGCGCCCTCTACCTGCATCCCAACACGGTCCGTTACCGCCTTCGCAAGGCCGCGGATGCGTGCGGGCTCGACCCGACAGACCATCGTGAACGGTTCACCCTGCACGTAGCGCTCATCCTGGGCAGGCTCGCGACCGTCTGATCGCCCGAGTGAAGGCCCGAACGGTCACCGGACACGCCTGCCACGGCCACTCGCGCAGGATGCGTTGCCGCTGCTTGTCGCCCGTGTCACAGAATTCCGGTCCAGTACGAAGACGTGGAATAAAGATCTAGTAAGACCGAATCATTTTGTAGGTATCCCACAAGGAGGTGACGCCACAACGGTGAGCGCCCGCCAGCGACAGCCACCGGTCGGAAAGGGTTAGGTAGTCCGGTGCTCGCTATCCTCGCGCCAGGTCAAGGTGCCCAGACTCCAGGTCAGCTCCGGCCCTGGCTTGAGATCGCCGGGGTTGAGGCCCGCCTGCGATGGTGGTCGGCCGCGGTTGGAATCGACCTTGTCGACGCCGGCTGCAACGCGTCCACTGACACGATCCGCGACACGGCCATCGCTCAGCCGCTGATCGTCGCGACGGGTCTCATCGCCGCCGAACAGCTTTCCCTGAGCAGTTCAGGGAACTTTCTTGTCGCCGGCCACAGTGTGGGTGAGATCACAGCTTCTGTTCTCGCCGGCACCCTGGACGCCGAAAGCGCGCTGGTATTCGTCGGGCTGCGAGGACGCGCCATGGCGGAAGCCTCGGCGGGTACCGTCACCGGCATGACCGTGGTCCTCGGCGGCGAGCCGGACGCGGTCACCGACCACCTCGAGCAACTCGGGCTGACCGCCGCGAACCGCAATGGCGCCGGGCAGATCGTCGCGGCCGGTTCGGCCGAGGCGCTGGCCCGCCTCGCCGACGACCCGCCGGCGCGTACCAAGCTGCGGCCGCTGTCGGTTGCAGGCGCCTTCCACACCCACTTCATGGAGCCCGCCCGCGAGCGCCTCGCGGACATCGCCCCGGGCCTGCGGCCACGGACTCCGGCCCTACCGCAGCTGTCCAACGCGGACGGCTCCATCATCCGGACCGGGCCGGAACTGGTTCATCGCCTCGTCGCGCAGGTGGCCGCCCCGGTCCGGTGGGACCTGTGCATGGCTCGGATGCGCGATCTCGGGGTGACCGCCGTTGTGGAGCTCCCGCCGGCCGGCACGCTGGCGGGGATAGCCAAAAGGGAGTTCAAAGGCATGAAGATCCTCACGGTGAAGACCCCTGACGACCTGCCCTCAGCCCGGGCACTCGTCGCCGAGTACACCGGCTCGACCACCGCCACCAACCGGAGTGATACCGGCGACCAGGGTGATATCGAGGTCGGACGGCAACGCACCGGTCTCATCGGAGTGACCCGATGACAGGTGCCCGGATAATGGGGTTGGGGACCTACCGTCCCGCCCGCGTGGTCACCAACGACGACCTTGCGAAGCGCGTCGCGACATCCGACGAGTGGGTCCGCTCACGGACCGGTATCGCCACCCGCCGCATCGCGGACGCCGACGAGACCATCGTCGCGATGGGAACCACCGCCGCGGGCAAGGCACTGGCCGCGGCCGGGATCGACGCCGCCGACATCGACATGGTGCTGCTCGCGACCTGCACGAACCCATCCCAGATACCGGGATCGGGACCGCAGATCGCCCACCGGCTCGGTGCCGACAACGCCGGTGCGTTCGACATCAACGCAGGCTGTGCCGGATTTTCCTATGCCCTGTCGATGGCCTCCGACATGGTTCGGGCCGAAAGCGCCAGGCATGTGCTGGTCGTCGCGGCCGAGCGGCTGTCGGACTACACCGACTGGGACGACCGGTCGACCTGCATCCTGCTTGCCGACGGAGCCGGTGCCGCGGTTGTCGGACCTGCCGCCACCCGGGAGATCGGACCCGCGGTGTGGGGCCACGACGGCGGGAAGTCCGACGCCATCCGCATTCCGGGGTACGGTGACAACCTGTTCCGGATGGAAGGCCAGACCGTGTTCCGCTGGGCTATCGCCTTGACTCCGACGGTTCGGCGCGCCTGCGAACTCGCCGGCGTCACGCCATCCGAACTCGCCGCTGTCGTCCCACACCAGGCCAATCTCCGGATAATCGATGCGCTGGTGGCCGGTATCGGCGCGACGAACGCTATTGTCGCCCGAGACGTGGTGGATTCCGGAAACACCTCGGCCGCCAGTATCCCGCTCGCGTTCAGCCGGATACTGGACGGCGGCGAACTGCGACCGGGTGACCCCGTCCTGCTGTTCGGGTTCGGCGCGGGTCTGACCTATTGCGGCCAGGTCGTCCGCTGCCCGTAGAATCCACCGCACAAAGCCCATACCATGGGACCCACACCATGAGACCTCAACAGAGAACCACATACAAGGAGGAACACATGTCGCAGTCCGACATTCTGGAAGGCCTCGCCGCGATTCTCGAGGAGGTCGCCGGTGTCGACCCGGCCGACGTGACCGTGGACAAGACCTTCATCGACGACCTCGACGTGGACTCGCTGTCCATGGTCGAGGTCGTGGTCGCGGCCGAGGAGAAGTTCAGCGTCAAGATCCCCGACGAGGACGTCAAGAGCCTCAAGACCGTCGGTGACGCGGTCTCCTACATCCAGCGGGCGGGTGTCGCGGCGTGACCGAGACCCCCAGGCAGGTTGTGGTCACCGGCCTCGGGGCAACCACTCCTCTCGGCGGCGACGTTGCGTCCACATGGGAGGGGCTGCTCACGGGCCGCTCCGGCGTCCGCCGCCTCACCGAGGACTGGGTCGAGCAGCTGCCGGTGCACATCGCCGCGCCCGTGGCAGTGGAACCCCCGCTGGGCAGGGTGGAGGCACGAACCCTCGACCGGGTGCAACAGCTCGCCCTGGTAGCCGCCCGGGAGGCCTGGGCCGACGCCGGGACACCCGAGATCGACCCGGAACGCCTCGCAGCGGTGATCGGCTCCGGCATCGGCGGGGTCCTGACCCTGCTGCACCAGTACGACGTGCTACGCGAACGGGGACCGCGTCGGGTCTCCCCGCATGTCGTACCGATGCTGATGCCCAACGGCCCGGCCGCGACCGTGGGTCTCGCCTTCACCGCCCGCGCGGGGGTGCACGCGCCGGTCAGCGCGTGCGCGTCCGGCGCGGAGGCCATCGCCTACGCCCTGGACATGATCCGGACAGGCCGGGCGGACGTCGCGATCGCCGGTGGCTCCGAGGCGGCGATCCACCCGCTGCCCATTGCCGGGTTCGCCCAGATGCAGGCCCTGTCCAAGCGCAACGACTCGCCACACACGGCATCCCGGCCATTCGACAAGGGACGGGACGGCTTCATCCTGGGAGAAGGCGCCGGGGTACTGGTGCTGGAAGCAGCCGAACACGCCCGGGCCCGCGGCGCGACCGTATACGCCACCCTGGCCGGCGCCGGAACCAGCGCGGACGCCTACCACGTAGCCGCACCCGAGCCGAGCGGTGCCGGTGCGGCCCGGGCCATCCGCGCGGCCCTGCGCTCCGGCGAACTCACCCCGGCCGACGTCATCCATATCAACGCCCATGCCACGTCCACACCCGTCGGGGACGTTGCCGAGGCCCGCGCGCTACGGGCCGCACTCGGGGACGCGATCGACGGCGTGACCGTGACCTCCACCAAGTCGATGACCGGGCACCTGCTGGGCGCGGCCGGGGCGGTCGAAGCGGTGATCTCCGTCCTCGCGTTGCGGGAGCGGACCGTGCCGGCAACCCGCAACCTCGACGCGCTCGACGACGAGATCGATCTCGACGTGGTATCCATCGACAACCGTTCCATTCCCGCCGGCGCGGCCCTGTCGAACTCGTTCGGGTTCGGCGGGCACGACGTCTGCCTCGCCTTCACTCCCTGACAGCTCCAGGCCCCGCGCCTTCGATCGCGAGACCTGAAATCGCCGTGATTTCAGGTCCGACCGGACATCCGACGAGCGCCCTCGTTACTCTCCGGGTGTCGTCCTATTCCACGACCGGTGGGTCCGACCGGTCGAAGGCGGCGCAGTTATCGCTTTTCGCGTCGCTGGAGACCCCAATAATCTCAAGGAGATAAACGGTGAGTCTCTCCACGCTCGAACGCGTTGACCCGCGTATTCCATTCGCCCGGCTGACCCAGTTCTTCGATCCGGGGACATTCGAACCGTTCGCCACGGCGGACGCATCCGGCGTGCTGGCCGGAAAAGGAACCGTCGAGGGCGTTCCGGTGGTTGCCTTCGCAACCGACGCGACCGTCCAGGGCGGGGCGATGGGCCACGACGGTTGTGCGCGGATCGTCCACGCGATCGAGGCTGCGGTACGCCTCGATCACCCGGTGGTGGGGATCTGGCATTCAGGTGGCGCTCGGCTCCAGGAGGGCGTGGCGTCCCTCGACGGAGTCGGCCGGGTGTTCGCCTCGACGGTACGGGCATCCGGACGGATCCCACAGCTGTCCCTGGTGCTGGGTGCCGCGGCGGGTGGCGCGGCGTACGGCCCCGCGCTCACCGACATCGTCATCATGGGTCCGGACGCGAAGATCTTCGTCACCGGGCCGGACGTGGTGCGCTCGGTGACCGGTGAGCAGTGCACCGCCGACAGCCTGGGTGGGCCCGACGTACACGCACGCCGCAGCGGGGTTGTCGCGATCACCTGCGACTCCGATGAGGCTGCCGTCGCGCGTACCCGCCGGCTCTGCGTCCTGCTGGGCGACCAGGGCAAGGTCGGACAGGTCGAAGCCCGCGATCTCGACAGCCTGCTGCCGGAGTCGCCGCGTCGCGCCTACGACGTACGTCCGCTGGTGGCGCGCGTTCTGGACGATGAGGTGATCGAGCTCCACCCCAGATGGGCACCGAACATCGTCACCGCTCTCGGCCGGCTCGGTGGCCGTACGGTCGGTGTGGTCGCCAACAACCCGCTGCGCCGCGGCGGATGCCTTGATGCGACGTCCGCGGAGAAGGCGTCACGTTTCGTGCGGATGTGCGACTCGTTCGGGGTGCCGTTGGTTGTGCTGGTCGACGTCCCCGGGTACCTTCCGGGCGTCGGCCAGGAGTGGGAGGGCGTGGTCAGGCGCGGCGCGAAACTGCTGTACGCGTTCTCGGAATGCACGGTCGCCCGGGTCACGGTCGTCACCCGCAAGGCCTACGGCGGCGCGTATATCGCGATGAACGCCCGCTGCCTCGGTGCGACGGCCGTGTTCGCATGGCCGACCGCCGAGGTGGCGGTGATGGGAGCCGAGGCTGCCGTGGGGATCCTGCACCGGCGGCAGCTGGCGGAGGTCCCGGCCCAGCGTCGTTCGACCGTGCTGGCCGAACTGGCCGCCGAGCACGTGCGTGCGGTCGGCGGGATCGACCGGGCGGTGGAACTCGGCGTGGTGGACGGCGTGGTCACACCTTCGGCCACCCGGGCAGCCATCGCCGATGCCCTGACCCGTGGGCCCGTCGGACGCGGAACCCACGGCAACATCCCCTTGTAGGTCCTGATCCCTCGGTGGGTTCCCCGGCCGCTCCCACGCTGTCTCCCGCGCTGTCGTTCCGGTATCACCGCTGGAACGACGGCGCGGACGCCGCGAGCGCGGCACGTATGACCGCTCCGACCTGTTCGGTCTCCAGCAGGAAGGAGTCGTGTCCGTACTCCGATCGCACCACCGCGACGCCGCTGCCCGCACCGCCGCCGGCGCCCGGCGGACGCACGCCCATGCCGTCCGCGATCTCATGCTGAAGGCGCAGAGGATAGAGCCGGTCGGAGTCGACTCCGGCCACTGTCACCGCGACCGGGCAACCCGCCAGGGCCGCGGCCACACCACCGCGGTTCCGGCCGACGTTCTGGGTCATCATTGCCCGGGTCAGGATCACGTAGGTGCCTGCGTCGAACCGGCGCGCAAGCTTGTCCGCATGGTGTTCGACATAGGACTCGGCCGCGAAACGCCCGTCAGGCTGCACCCTGTCACCGAACCAGGCGGCGAGTTCCTGCTCGCTGCGGTAACTGACCTGCGCCATTCTCCGGGCGAGCCCCATCCCGGCATGGGGGCCGAAGCCCGGCGGCCGGCCGTGGTAGTCACCGCCGTGCCAGCGGGGGTCGGCTGTGATGGCCGCGATCTGGGTCGAATACAGGGCGATCTGCTCGGCGGTCGCGACCGCGTCCGCCGTCCCGTCCGGGGCGACGTCATCCCCTGACCGAGATGTCATCCCTTGGCTGCGCGGAAGCCGGCATCGAGATCAGCGAGGATGTCGTCGATCCCGACGGACAGCCGGATCAGGTCCGGAGTTACTCCACTTGCCGCCTGCTCGGACCCGGTGAGCTGGGAATGGGTGGTGGTCGCCGGGTGGATGATGAGCGAGCGCACGTCCCCG
>NZ_CAKKTK010000012.1:0-48880 GCF_920656135.1 Frankia sp. Cppng1_Ct_nod
TCGCCTGGGTGCGAGCGTTGCGGCGTGATGGTGTGGTGCGTACCCCCGCTGTCGTTCCTACCCGCCGTGGTGACCTGGTGACGGTAGCCACGCCTGATCCGTCCCGAGTGGGCACCTCGTCCGATGACCCCGGCAAGGCTGGTGGCCCGCAGTGTCGCGAACCGCGCTACGCGGTGCTCTTCGACTGGGTCGAGGGGTCCTCGCCGGAGCCATCCGACAGGATGGCTCTTGTCCGCGGGTTCACCGAACTCGGTGAGATCACGGCACGCCTTCATCGACATGTTCGCGGGTGGCGGCGCCCGAGTGACTTCACCCGGTTCGACTGGACATGGCATACGACCCTTGGTTCGGGCGGCCGTTGGGGTGCCTGGCGGGACGGGATGCGTGCCGCTGTCGGCGCCGAGCGTGGCGGGGCGGCGGATGCCGACCCGGCGGGTGTCGCCGTCCTGGCCCGCGCCGCCGACGAGGTCCGCCGCAGGATCCGGCGGTTCGGGCATGCGCCCGACCGGTTCGGTCTGGTCCATGCCGATATGCGGCTGGCGAACCTGCTGGTCAACGGGGGGTCCGGTGAGATCACCGTTATCGACTTCGACGACTGCGGGTTCAGCTGGTATCTCTACGATCTTGCCGCGTCCCTGTCGTTCATCGAACATGTCCCCGAGGTGGCCGAGCTGGTGGACGCCTGGCTGACCGAGTATCGACGTCACCTGCCGGTTTCGGTGGAAGAGGAGGCTATGGTGACGACCTTCGTCCTGTTGCGCCGACTGTTGTTGGTGGCATGGCTCGGGTCCCATCCGGAAGCTGACGCGGTTGCGAGCGTGGCGCGGTACGCCGCTACATCCTGCGATCTTGCGGACGATTACCTGAGAAGGAGAGGCTGATGTTCATCGAGTACCTCCGTACTGTTGTTGTGATGCCATCGTTTTCCTGCGTAGTAGCAGGAAGGTAGCGTCAGCCGGCGTGGACGGTATTACCCGATATGCCAGGATGAGTTCTCCGTTGGGCCCGCTGCTGCTGGTTGGTGACGATGTCGGTCTGTGCGCTGTCCACATGGGGGAGCCGGACGCCGGGCTGCCGTGGCCGGCCGGGGTTGAACCCGACCCGGTGGCCTTCCGGGATGTGATCGAACAGTTCGAGGCGTACTTCATCGGCGATCTGCTTGCTTTCGATGTGACGCTGCACCCGGTTGGCACACTGTTTCAACGAGCGGTGTGGGACGCTGTGGCGGACATCCCCTACGGTGCGACCCGCAGCTACGCGGAGATCGCCACGGCGGTCGGTCGGCCTTCGGCCTTCCGGGCTGTGGGGCTCGCCAACGGCCGCAATCCCCTTCCCGTAATCGTCCCATGCCATCGAGTGATTGGCTCGAGCGGAGCGCTGACCGGGTATTCCGGTGGTATCGGTCGTAAGCGGCATCTGCTGGACCTCGAACGGCGCACCCTGTCTCGAATCGATCAGTCGGACCCGGGACCGCCCCGATCACTCGCCAAGAGACCGACCGGGACCGCTGGTCGGTTGAGGTGAATCCACACCGGGGGGCCAACCCTCTCCAGTGGCGGTTATTTCGTTTTGTTGTGTAGCGTTTTTGTTCGCCAGCGCGACTGATCTGTCAGGTTCTCGCAAGGTGGAGGCCATCGTCCACGGTGTCCGAATATTGATCTACGCATGTCCGTATACCGATCGCAGGGTGTGGCATCACCTGTGTCCGTTGAGTCCAGCGACGACCAACTCATGGATGTTTCAGAACAACTAAAGGTCAACCATCTACTCCCCAGGGTGATGTCGCACCAGGGATGATTACGCAAAGAGCCTCATCAACCTCTCAAATGTTACACAACGTGTTCGTGAAGTTGTGTTGTCCCCGTGTGTCGATGGTGGTCGGCATGGGCGCTGCCGCCCGTATCGCCGGGGTACCGTGCTTGAGCGCGCTTCGGCCGATGTGGACCGAGGCATCCGGCTCCTGCGTAAGCCGGTGTGCCTGGTGAGAATTTAACTACTTTCGGTACAGGTTCGCTGTTCTGGCTGTATACGCCAACAGGGCGAAAGGAGGAATGTGGTCGAGGACACCCGGGCTCTGCCCCGGCACGCAAACGTGGGGACGCAGTTGGTGATCCCGGGCGCGTTGGTGCTCATGCCCACGTCCGACTCCGGGACGCCTGTGGCGGATCGTTCCGGCTGGCAACGTGCGGTGCTGCGCTCCGGTCTTCCCCGTGCGGCCAAGCTCGTGGCGCTTGCCATCGCCAGCCACTCCGCGGACGCTTTCAGCGGACCGACCCGGACGACGCTGCCCGGGTCTGTCGCGGCCTGCGCGCCGGGGCTCGTGACGCTTGCCTTCGAGACCGGCTACAGCCGTACCCACGTACAACGCCAGATCCGACTGCTACGAAACCTGGGCTGGCTGATCGGGCTGAGCCGGCCGGCCGCCGGCCGGCCCGCGAGCTTCGCGCTGAGCATGTCCGACTCCGTTCGGGCAGCCGAATCCGCAACTGCTGTCAAGGTGGGCGTTGGCGAGACGCGCGCCGCGAAGACCGCTCCCGCCCAGTACCCGCAGGCCGACTACGCGGATGGCCCGCGTGCCGGGAGCACGCCGGGCGTCGCCGGGCGCGCTCGGCGCGTGACAGGCTCGCGGGCCGCTTCGGACCGGCCGACTGCCGCCGCCCGACGCCGTGCCCGAATCACGGGTGCCGCCATGGCCAATGCGTTGACGGTGGTCGGGGATTTTTCGCTGGTTACGGCCACCGCGGTGCCGCCCGCTGTCCCCGCGTCGCCCGTGCCGGCGTCCGCTGCCGCGGTGCCGCCCGCTGTCCCCGCGTCCCCGGCGGGCACCCTACGAACCGCCGAGGCCGGGCCGATCGGGCCTCGCCGCACGGTTCATCCCGTCGCCGAAGCCGCCGAGCAGGTTGTCGGGACGCTGGCCAGGGCGATGCGGCGCGACCCGCAGACCTTCGGCGCCGCCCGAGACCGGCTCACCCACATCCTGAGCGATAGTTCGTGGAATGCGGCGGAACTGGCCATGCACCTGGTGGACACCGTCGGGCCAAGCCTTGGCGCCGGTCGGGTCGACGACCCCGCCGACCACCTGCTCCGGAGGCTGGACCACCTGCCGGCATCCTCGTCGGAATGCCTGTGCCGGTCGTGCCGGTCGTGGATTGCGGCTCCGGCCGTCGCTGTGCGTCGTGTCGAGGTCGGGCCCGCGGTCGCCATGTCGGCAGCGGAGCCCGACTCGGTCGCTCTTCCGGAGCTTGCCGCGATTGAGCAGGCAGCCGCTGCCGGAGCCGCGCAGGCTCGGGTCCGCCCGCAGCGAGCCAGCGGCGCCGCCTGAGAGATAGTGAGGAATGGCAGGAACGGGCATGTCCGGGGGTGGTTCGGTGGTGCCAGACGGGTCGTCGGGCGATCTGCCTGAGGGTATGGACGCCGATGTGATCGTGATCGGCTCCGGCTTCGGCGGCAGCGTCGCCGCCCTCCGGCTGGCGGAAAAGGGCTATCAGGTCATTGTTCTGGAAGCTGGCCGGAGATTCCCGCCAGAGGCGCTTCCCGCGACCAACTGGAACATACGTCGGTATCTGTGGGCACCTCGGCTGGGTTGCCACGGATTTCAGAAAATTACCCTGCTCGGCCGCGTTCTCGTTCTTTCCGGCGCGGCTGTCGGCGGCGGGTCGGTGGTGTACGCAAATACTCTCTACCGGCCGTTGGACGCCTTCTACACCGACCGGCAGTGGGGACATGTCACCGACTGGCGGGACGAACTGGCTCCTTACTATGACCAGGCCGAACGCATGCTCGGAGTGGTGCGAAACCCGACGACGACCTACACCGACGAGGTGTTCCGGGCGGTTGCCGAGGAAATGGGCGTCGGTCACACCTTCCGGCTCGCCGACGTGGGCGTGTTCTTCGGCCGAGACGGGAGAAAAGAACCCGATGTCGAGGTCGAGGACCCGTTCTTCGGCGGCTCGGGACCGACCCGTACCGGCTGCCGTGAATGTGGCGCATGCATGACCGGCTGTCGCTGGAACGCGAAGAACACCCTGGACTACAACTATCTCTATCTCGCGGAGAGGCACGGCGTCCGGATTTTTCCCGACACCGAGGCAACCGTGGTCCGTGCGCTGCCCGGTGGTGGGTACGAGATCGGGACGGTCCGTACCGGGTCCTGGATCCGCCGGGGCCGCCGGACGTGGCACGCCCGTCAGGTGGTGTTCGCCGGCGGCGCACTGGGTACCACCCGGCTTCTGCTCACGATGCGGGACACTGGCGTGCTGCCGGCGCTGTCGCCACGAGTCGGTGAACTCACCCGCACGAATTCGGAGTCAATTGTCGGAGCCACCAGGTTCCGTCCGGACAGGCGGATCGCGAGTGGGGTCGCGATCACGTCCTCCTTCTACCCGGATGCGGACACCCATATCGAGCCGGTCCGCTACGGTCGGGGCAGCAACGCGATGGCCCTGCTGGCCACGCTGATGACTGATGGTGATCACGGAACGCCGCGTTGGGTCAGGTTCGCGCGTGAGGCCCTGCGGCATCCGCTTCTGTTCGTGTCGTTGCCGCTGCCGTGGCGATGGTCGGAGCGCACCATGATTTCTCTGGTCATGCAGTCACGAGACAACTCACTGAAGGTCACGAGACGAAGAGGTCTGCTCGGGCGGTTCAGGTTGACCAGTGCGCAGGGTCACGGCGAACCCAACCCGACCTGGATTCCCGTCGGGAACGACGCGACCCGCCGGATCGCCAGGCGCATGGGCGGGTTTCCCGGCGGCACACTGACGGAGATTTTAGACATCCCGATGACCGCACACATACTCGGTGGTGCCCCCATCGGGGATTCCGCGTCCAGCGGGGTCATTGATCCCTACCAGAGGGTGTTTGGATATGACGGACTGCATGTCATCGACGGCGCGGCGATAACGGCCAACCTCGGGGTCAACCCGTCGCTGACCATAACCGCGCAGGCCGAACGCGCGATGTCCCTGTGGCCGAACAAGGGCGAACGCGACACGCGCCCGCCCGTCGGGTCGCCCTATCGCCGCGTTTCACCGGTTCGCCCGATACATCCGGCGGTACCCGATCATGCCCCGGCGGCCTACCGCATCGGGCGTTCTTAGCGCAGGAGCTGCCTGGGTAGCCCTGCCTCCTACCGGATGCCGCGGCCGGATTCGGCGATCGGGTCCACCTCGCTGCCCGCACCGGGCAGACCAGTGCTGGATGGACCGGTGTTGGAAGGTCCGGTGTTGGAAGGACCCGTGTCAGAGGGGCTGGACACCGCCGGATTCGGGTCACTCACTGCGGACGGGCTGACGGTCGTCGCTGTGATCGGCTCGTTCGCGGGTGCCCGCCGAACATTCGCGCGGGCCGCTACCGCGGCACCGGCACCGGCACCGATCAGCAGGAACGCAATGATCCCCCGGCGACGGCGCCGGTGTACCCGCTCGATCTTCCGCTCGGCCTTGGCGAGCTGTTGCTCCAGGACGAACTGAGCTTTCTCCGCCTGGGCGCGGGCTTTCGCCTCGTTGTGGAGGGCGCGTCGGGACCGGCTCTTCGTCAGCTGTAGCTCGGTGGCGTTGCGGGCACGTTCCGTGGACAACTCGGCGGCTAGTCGGGCTCTTTCGATCCGTCGCCCGGCACGTCCCGATGCCGCGGCTACGTGGCTTCTCACGCTTGCGGCGGACTGGCCGGCCGTGGAGGCGACGGCTGCGACCTGGCCAGAGGCCATCTTCCGGCTCGCACGGCCCGCCGTGACGGCGGACCCGGTTGCTTCACCAGCTCTGGTCGCGGCACGTGACACCGTCGTCCCGGCACGCCTGGCCGCGGTCCTCGCTGCGGTCGGGATCTCGTTCACGGGTACGTGCTCAGCGGCGTATGAAATCTTCTCCGTCAGCTTGGTGTTCATCAGCTTCCCTTCGTCGGGCCCACGCCACGACCTGCTGGGACTGCCCTACCCATCGTTGCGCTCCGCGCAACACCTATGCGGACTGTGCTCGTAGTAATACTCTTGGTTCTCGCGGCTGTCATGTGGGGTCTGGGCGCCCTGTTGACGTACCTTCGAAGCCGGGTGATGTTCGGATGAAGCAGCCTCGCGAGCCACTGGGACCCGGCGCATACGATCGGCGGAGTATCGACACCGCGGCGGCCGTTGGACATCGGACATGACACCGACCGCCACCGGTGATCAGCCGCTACCAACTCTACGGAAGAGAGCCTCATGGCCGAGGAGCTGTACGCCACGCTGAAGACAACCCAGGGTGACGTCGAGATCCTGCTGTTCGAGAACCAGGCGCCCAAGACGGTCGCGAACTTCGTCGGGCTTGCCACCGGCACCCGGGAGTGGACCGATCCCGCAACGGGCGAGAAGAAGGTGACGCCCCTCTACGATGGGACGATCTTTCACCGGGTGATTCCGGATTTCATGATCCAGGGTGGTGACCCGCTCGGCAGCGGCCGTGGTGGCCCGGGCTACAAGTTCGCTGACGAATTCCACCCGGACCTGCGCTTTTCCCGTCCGTACCTTCTTGCCATGGCGAACTCGGGCCCGGGTACGAACGGTTCCCAGTTCTTCATCACCGTAGCGCCGACGACCTGGCTGGACCGCAAGCACACGATCTTCGGTGAGGTCACCCGCGGCACCGACGTCGTCGACGCGATCAGCAAGGCCCAGACAGGTGCTCAGGACCGCCCGGCCACCGACATCGTGGTGCGGCAGGTCGTTGTCGAACGACGTCAGGCCTGAGAGGCCCGAAGATGACGGGACCGGTGTAATGAGCTCGCCCTGGTCGGAGCCGGATGGCGGCCCCACCGGTCCCAGCGAGCCCGCCGAGCGCCTGCCCGGGTCCGATGCCTGGCGTCCCACGGCCGGGCCGCCTGGCGTGCCGGACGGCTGGACGCCGGCTGCCCAGGCCCGGAACGTCCAATCCCAGAACATCCCATCCTCGAGCGACCGGCCTGTTCCTCACTGCTACAGACACGACAACCGCGAGACCTACGTGTCCTGCCAGCGGTGTGGGCGCCCGATCTGCCCTGAGTGCATGCGTCCCGCGCCGGTCGGGTTCCACTGTCCGGAAGAAGCCGGCGCGGCCGCCCGTCGCGGCGACGGTGCCGCCCGCCGGCCGGGCAGCGGTTTCGGTGGGCGGGCCGTGATGGGACGCCCTGGGCTGGTCACCCAGGTGCTCATCGGCCTCTGCGTGGTCGCGTATTTCCTGCAGGGGCTGCCGGGGCTTTCCGGCAGCGGCACGGACAACACCTTCACCCAGGATTACTCCCTGTACGGCCCATCGATAGCGAGCAATAACGAGTACTACCGGCTCGTGACCGCCGCTTTCCTGCACGCGAATATTCTGCACATCCTGTTCAATATGTACGCGCTCTACCTGCTCGGATACCAACTGGAGCAGATCCTCGGCCGGACGCGCTACCTCGCGCTGTTCGTCGTCTGTGCCGTCGGTGGGAACACGCTCAGTTATCTGCTGAACGGCTTCAACACCTTCTCGGTCGGGGCGTCCACCGCGGTGTTCGGGTTCTTCGCCGCGTACTACGTGATTGCCAGGCGGCTGCGGGCCGACACGTCGGCAATCCTTGTCATCGTCGGTATCAACCTGGTCATCACCTTCACCATCAGCAGAATCGACAAATGGGGACACATCGGTGGTCTCGTGGTCGGCCTGTTGGTCGGCGCGGTCTACGCCTACATTCCGCCGCGCCGCGGCCGGCTCCAGGCAGCGGCCGTCGGCGGCATCCTCGGTGCCTTGTTCCTGGCCGCGGTGGTGCGGACGTCCACGCTCACCTGAGGCTGTCAACCGAGGCTGTCAACCGAGGCTGAGGCGCAGCCGGATCTCCTCCACCGCGTCGGCGACCCGATCGGGTTCGGCGCCGAGCTGACGCCGGCTGAGCAGTACCGGGCCGTCGATCGTGTCCACCGTCAGGATGCGGATGTGGACCCCCCGGCGGTTGTGGGTCAGGGTGTCGGCCCGGACCCGTAGCACGGCGGCCCACGGCAGATGCCGGCGGCGGATCCCGTCCACCAGGTCGATCCCGCCGTCGTCCACACGCAGTGCCGGCCGGGCCACGGCGTCGCGTACGGCCAGGATGAGCAGGCCGGCTCCGGTGACCGCGATCAGCAGGCGACCCGCGGCGTCCAGCGAACCGAACCGGTAGGCGAGTTCCTCGACTGCCGAGACCGTGAGTGTAACCGCGCCCGCCACCGCGTACGAGGCCACCCGCCACCACGGAGGCGACCACACGCGCGGGGCGACGCGCGGGGCGATCCTGTCGTGGGCACTTCTGCTGGTGACCTTGTCGTCCCGCGCATCGTCGTCCTGCACGGCACCCAGCACAGCACAGTTCGCGTCGCCACATGCCCGTCCAGCGCGGCCTGCGTCCGCCAGACACCCGCGACGATTACTATCCGCTGTCTTGCTGTTGCTTCTAGTGATGTTGTGTCCGGTGCTCCGCGTCCCGCGCAGCACGCAGGCGCAGGAGGAGGGCGGACGTGGCATCGTCACCGACAAGACGTGGTCCGGGGAGTCCGTTCCCGCCGATCGCCGAGTTCGGGTTCCTCTCCGACTGCGAGACCACATGCCTGGTCGCCCCCAGTGGCAACATCGAGTGGATGTGTCTGCCGCGGCCGGACGGCCCGTCGGTGTTCGGCGCGGTCCTCGACCGGTCCGCGGGCGGCTTCCGGTTCGGCCCCGACCGGACGACAGTCCCAGCCGGGCGCCGCTACCTGCCGGGAACGAACATCCTGGAGACGACCTGGCAGACACCGAACGGCTGGCTCATCGTCATCGACTGCCTGATCGTCGGACGTTGGCACCGCACTCAGCAGCGTTCCAGGACCCACCGGCGCACCCCGACGGACTGGGATGCCGAACATGTCCTGCTCCGGCTGGCCCGCTGCGAGCACGGCACGGTCGATCTGACGCTGCTGTGCGAGCCGAACTTCGACTACGGCAGCAGACCGGCCGGATGGGCGTATGAGGATGACGGCTATGGCAGTGCGCTCACCGTTGATGACGGGAGCCCGACCGAGTCGGGCCACCGCGGCATCACCCTGCGGCTGCGTACCGACCTGCGGCTGGGCTTCGACGGCCGTCGAGCGCACGCCCGCACCACGCTGACCGAGGGCGGGACCGCGTTCGTGGCTCTGGGCTGGCGGGCGAGTGAGCCCTTCCTTCCCGCAAGTTACGCGGAGGCGGTGGCTGCGGTGACGCGGACGACCGCGTTCTGGCGGCAGTGGCTGTCTCGCGGAGTCTTCCCGGACCACCCGTGGCGCGGGCATCTGCAACGTAGCGCGCTCGCGCTGAAGGGCCTGACCTACGCCCCGACCGGCGCGCTGCTCGCGGCGTCCACGACGTCCCTGCCGGAGACCCCGCAGGGTGAGCGCAACTGGGACTACCGGTACAGCTGGATACGCGACTCGACCTTTGCCCTGTGGGGGCTCTACACCCTCGGTCTCGACTACGAGGCGAACGACTTCTTCTCGTTCATCGCGGACCTCTGCGAGAACGGTGACGACCTGCAGATCATGTACGGGGTCGGCGGTGAGAGCCGGTTGAACGAACAGGTCCTCGGACACCTGTCCGGGTACGACGGGGCGTTCCCGGTCCGGGTCGGAAACGCCGCGTTCTCCCAACGTCAGCATGATCTGTGGGGCGCGATCCTCGACTCGGTCTACCTGCACACCCGCTCGCGTGACTACCTGTCGGAACGGTTGTGGCCGGTGCTCGTCCGGCTGGTGGACACGGCCGCCGAACACTGGCGTGAACCGGACTGCGGCATCTGGGAGGTACGTGGGGAACCTCGGCACTTCACCTCGTCAAAGGTGATGTGCTGGGTTGCCGCCGACCGTGGTCGGCGGCTGGCCGCGATGCGTGGGGACTCGAAGACCGCGGCCCGCTGGGCGGCCGTCGCAGACGAGATGCACGCCGATGTGTGTGCGAACGGTCTCGACGAGCGAGGGGTCTTCACCCAGTGTTACGAATCGAAAGCGCTGGATGCGTCCCTGCTGCTCATGCCGCTGCTCGGGTTCCTGCCGCCGGATGATCCGCGGGTCCGGGCCACGGTCCTCGCGATCGCCGACGAGCTGACCGTCGACGGTCTCGTGCTGCGCTACCGGGTGGAGGAGACCGACGATGGTCTGGTGGGGGAGGAGGGCGCCTTCCTCATGTGCTCGTTCTGGCTGGTGTCCGCCCTGGTGGAGATCGGTGAGCTGGTGCGGGCCCGCAAGCACTGCGAGCGCCTGCTGAGCTTCGCGAGCCCGCTGGACCTGTACGCGGAGGAGCTCGACCCGAGCACGGGGCGGCATCTCGGCAACTTCCCCCAGGCGTTCACCCATCTGGCGTTGATCAACGCGGTTATGCATGTGATACGCGCCGAGGACGGCTCGGGTTTTGCCCACCCGAGCCCGGCCCACCCGACATCATCGTCCTGATCGTCCCGTTCTGAGCGTGCGGTCGGCCGGCCCCGACCCGCTGTCGGGGCCGGCACCTCACACCGGCAGATCACGGCCGGAGCCCGGAGTGCCCAGCGGAACGATATCCACACTGTGGACAACCGTTGGGGACGAATGACAGCCGTGCAACTTCGGACCGCGAGTGATGTCGCAGGTCAGCGCCACTGGGTGGCCACGCCGAGGCCAACCACGACAAAACTGAACCCAACCAGGATGTTCCAGCCGCCGAGGCTTTCCATCCCGGGGATGCCGCCGTTGGAGAAGTAGTACACGAGCAACCACGCGATCCCGATCAGGAAGAGGGCGAGGATCAGCGCGCCCATCCAGGGCGGAGACGGTGGCTTGCGCTTGCGGACCTGGGTGCCCGTGGGCGGGGAGTAGGTCGACTTCTTCTTGCGACGCCGGGAAACGGGCACTGTGCGACTCCTTGGCAATCTTGATGCGACAATCCTGTCAATTTTGCGACCTTGGTGAAATCGTCCACACCGGCGGCACCGACCTCCGACGGTGTGGACCACGTGCCCACAGGGTAGACATTCGTCCCGCGACTGCGCGTAGGCTCACATCCAGCTGGCCCGGGCCTCTCAAACCGGCTGTGCCGGTTCGGGAAGGACTCCGGGTTCGGGGGGACCGGCTCGGCATCGAGTGGGACAGGGACGGGCGGAGCATACGGATGCTGACGCGCTGTGCCGGGCGGCCGTCGTGGTGGGTCGGTCGTCCCAACTCGACCTGGCGGTTCGCGGTACCGGTCGTGGTTGCGCTTGCCGGTTTCGCGTTCGTCGTCAGTGCGGTCGAGGCGGGGGGCGTCGATCTGCGTGCAAGCCATGAGGACCTTGCTCCGCTGATCGGTAAACGTCAGCGGCAGGTTGCCGACCTGGATGCCGCAGCCGCCGAACTCAGGGCACGGATCGCGCAGGACACCCGGTCCCGTTCGACCGACGACCCACGGATCATCGGCGAGCGCAGCCGTGCCGACGCCCTGCTGGCGCCCGCCGGTCTGACCGCGGTCGCGGGGCCGGCCGTCACCGTTGTCCTGGACGACGCGCCCCCGCAGGCCCGCACCCGTCCACGCCAACCCGGGGTGCCCTCACCGGTACCGGATGATCTCGTCGTCCACCAGCAGGACGTCCAGGCCGTCGTCAATGCCCTGTGGTCGGGTGGCGGGGAGGCGATGACGATCATGGGTCAGCGGGTCACCGCGCTCACGGCCGTCCGGTGTGTGGGTAACACGTTGCTGCTGGCGGGCAAGGTCTATTCACCACCGTTCACGGTTTCAGCGATCGGTGATACGGCGTCGATGGTCCGGGCGCTCGACGTCGACTCCGGGGTCGGGATCTATCGTCAGTACGTGGATGCGTACGGGCTCGGCTACCACGTTGAGATCGACCGGGACGTCCGGCTCCCGGCGTATCAGGGCGGTACGGTGCTGCGTGCCGCGACCCCGCTCCCCCGGTAGGTTGCCGGAGGCCTCCGGCAACGCGGTTGCGCCGATCGGGCCGACCCTGGCTTGCCGGAGATGTTTCTCCGTCGTTTCCTTGCCAGAATGGCGCCCAACCGCAATCTGATGAGGAGCGTGCCCACGATGCCAGGTGGATCGACGACCGGGCGGGAGACCGCCAAGACCGAAGCCACCACCTATGCTGACAGGCCGTGGCAGTCATCGTACGACGAAGGCATCCCTCCTGATGTGGAGATTCCCGATATCACACTGGGTCAGCTGTTCGAGAATACTGCCGCCAGATTTCCGCTGAGCCCGGCGTTTTCCTTCTTCGGGACGACCCTGACGTACAGCCAGGTCCAGGAACAGATCGGTGAATTTGCCGGAGGTCTTGCGAAACTGGGTGTCCGGGCCGGCGACCGGATCGCGCTGATTCTGCCGAACTGTCCGCAGCATGTGATCGCTTTTTACGCCGTACTGCGGCTCGGTGCGATCGTTGCCGAGGCCAATCCGCTCTACACGGAGGCCGAACTCACCCATCAGCTGTCCGACTGCGGGGCAGAGTATGTGATCTGCCTGGACCGTACGTACGCGGCGGTGGAGGCGGCCCGTCGGTCCGGGCGGACGAAGGTCCGCGAAGTGATCTCCACGTCCATTCCGGACTTCCTGCCGAAGAAGGACCAGCTGCTACTGCGCCTGCCTGTCGCCAAGGCCCGCCAGAAGCGTGCGGAGATCGTAACGGATCTGCCCGCGGGAGCCCGCGCGCATGCTTTTCTCGCCGTGCTGCGGCTGGGCCGGTCGGAGCCAGTGAGGGCCACGGTGGCCGCGGCGCCGTCCGACGTCGCGGTCCTGCTCTACACCACAGGAACGACCGGTGCGGCCAAGGGCGCGATGCTGACCCACCGCAACCTTGTGGCGAATGCCGTGCAGGGTTGCGCGTGGATTGTGGACGCGAGACCCGGACGGGAGGTGATGATCGCAGTCCTGCCGCTGTTCCATGCGTACGGGATGACGCTGTGCATGATTCAGGGGGTGTTGCTCGGCGCTCACATCGTGCTGCTGCCGAAATTCGATGTGGCCATGGTCTTCGACGCCATCGCCAAGCACCGTCCGACGATTTTTCCGGGGGTGCCGCCGATCTACCAGGCGCTGTTGGACAGTCCACGGGCAAGAACCGCGGACCTCACCTCGCTCAGGAGCTGTGTGTCCGGCGCGATGAAGCTGCCTGCCGAGCTCCAGCAGCGATGGGAGTCCGCGACGGGTACGGCGGTGGTCGAGGGATACGGCATGACCGAGACGTCACCGTTGAGCCACGCCGGCCCGTTGGGTGGCGCGACCCGCCCAGGCTGGATAGGTCTGCCCGTCCCGTCCACCGAGGCAAAGATCGTCGATGCGGAGGACCACACGAAGGAGATGCCGGTGGGTGAGTCCGGTGAACTGCTGATCCGGGGTCCGCAGGTGTTCACCGGCTACTGGGAGAACCCGGATGCCACCAGGACGACGCTGACCGAGGACGGTTGGATTCTCACCGGTGACATCGCGCGGATGGACACCGACGGCTGGTTCGAGATCGTCGACCGCAAGAAGGAACTCATCATCGCGGGCGGGTTCAACATCTATCCGACCGAGATCGAGGAGGTCCTGTCGGGGATCCCCGAGGTTGCCGAGGTCGCGGTGATCGGTGTACCGGACGCCTATCGGGGCGAGACGGTCAAGGCGTTCCTGGTGCTGCGGCCCGGAGAGACGCTCACCACCGAGGAGATGCGGGCACACGCCGCCAAACACCTTGCCGCCTACAAGATCCCGAAAATCGTCGAGTTCCGGACTGAACCGCTGCCGAGGATCGGAATCGGCAAGGTGTTGCGCCGGGCGTTGCGCGACGAGGAGAAGGTAAGGGCGGAGCAGGGCAAGGTCGCACAGACGGACGCCGGTCAGGAGCCCGCCGCCCGCGGCTGATCGGTGTTTCCAGGCCTCCGGCGGCGCACAAAGATATGATCGCGCTGCCTTTGGTCGGGGTCGGACATGCGGACCGGTCGACACCTGGCAGACAGGGGATGAGGCTATGCGGATCGGGGCAATGCGGATCCTGGTCGTGGACAACTACGACTCGTTCGTGTTCAACCTGGTGCAGTACCTGGGCCAGCTCGGCGCGGACAGCGTCGTCCGTCGTAACGACGAGGTCGACGCCGGCGAGCTGGCCACCCTGGACGTCGCCGGGGTGCTGATCTCACCTGGGCCGGGCACGCCCGAGGCAGCCGGCGTCAGCGTGCAGATGGTGCGGGCATGCGCCCTGGCCGGCATCCCGATGCTCGGGGTGTGCCTGGGCCATCAGGCCCTCGCGGTCGCGTTCGGGGCCACCGTCGGACGTGCCCCCGAGCTGCTGCACGGCAAGACGTCCGTGGTACATCACTCCCGTGTCGGGGTGCTCGCGGACCTGCCGTCACCATTCACCGCGACGCGCTACCACTCGCTCGTGGTCGACCCCGCGACGCTGCCGGACGAGATCGAGGTCACCGGGCGTACCGAGAGCGGTGTCGTGATGGCGCTGCGACACCGGACCCTTCCGCTGGAAGGCGTCCAGTTCCATCCGGAGTCGGTGCTGACCCAAGGTGGCCACCTGCTGTTGGCGCGATGGCTGTCGGAGTGCGGGGACGATACCGCCCTGTCAGTGGCGCCGGCATTGTCGACAGAGGTCGAGACCTTGCGCCAGGCCGCGTTCACCTGAGGCAGGGTCTGCCTGGGCCAGGGTCTGCCTGGCCCAGGGTTCGCCTGACGCTGAGGTCTCTCGACCGGGCTGAAGGCGGGGTCAGCTATCCGCCGCCACCGAATCGCGGGGTCTTCGAGGACGTCGGAGTCGGGCTTGTGGAGGACGACGGTGAGGCGCTCGGGGAAGGCGACGGGCTCTTGGTCGGCGTCTGCGTCGGCGTCCCGGAGTCGGTGGACTGCTGCGAGACATAGAGGATCACCGTCGACCCGCGGCCGGCGGAACCGCTACCCGGGCTCTGGCTGACCACGGTGCCGGTCGGGTCGGTGCTCGACACGGACTGCTGGGTCACGTTGAAGCCGTACCGCTGGAGGTCCCTGACCGCCGCGTCGAGGGGCTGACCCTTCTCGCTCGGGACGGTGACCTGCTGGCTGACCACGTAGACGGTGACCGAGTCACCGGGCGCCGCGGATGATCCCGACACGGGGTCGGTGGACTCGACCGTGCCCACCTTGCGGGTTGTCGCGTCGGTGAAGGCGAGGATCTGGACGGTGAGCCCCGCTGTTTTGAGCCTGCTGGTGGCTTCGGCCTGGGTGGCGCCGACCACGTCCGGGACGACGAGCTGGCCGGGCCCGGACGACACGGAGAGGTTGATGGCCGTGGTCTTGGCCACCAGGGTGCCCTCCACCGGATCGACCTTGGTGACGCTGTCCTTCTTCGCGTCGCTCTGCACGGGTGTCGTGGTGACGTTGTTGAAGCCGGTGGAACTGAGGCTGTTCTTCGCAACCGTCACCGACTGCCCGATCAGCCCTGACGGGATCTTCGCCTTTCCCGCGGCAGGGTCACCGGTCCCGCCCTTGCTATTGCTGAGCAGGTGGGTCGCGACCAGTGTGACGACGATGAACACCGCGACCACGGACAGGCCGGCGAGGATGTACTTCCAGGCTCCGGATCGCCGCTCCTCCCGCGGTGGCGGGCCGTCATCGACCGATCCGCCACCACCGGTACCCACCCGGTTGTAGCCGCCGGTCTGGCCGTAGGGGTCTTCGAAGGCGTTGCCGTAGTAGGGGTCGCGGTCCCGCGAGATGGCCTGCGTCCCGCCGTTCGTCATGGCCGGGTTCATCCGGGTGGCCAGCTGGTCGCTCATGATCGGAGGTGCGTAGATACGGCGGCCGGCCAGGGAGCGCTCCAGGTCGTCGCGCATCTCCCCGGCGGTGGAGTAGCGGTGGTCGGGATCCTTCTCCATCGCCTTGAACACGATCGCGTCGGCGTCCGGCGTGATGTCGCGGTCGTGACTGGACGGCGGCTGCGGGTTCTCCCGGACGTGCTGGTAGGCGACGGCCACCGGTGAGTCGCCGCGGAACGGCGGCTGCCCGGTCAGCAGTTCGTAGAGCAGCACCCCGGTGGAGTAGACGTCGCTGCGGGCATCCACCCGGATCCCACGGGCCTGCTCCGGGGACAGGTACTGGGCGGTGCCGATCACTGCGGCGGTCTGGGTCATGTGGGATGTGGTGGCGGTGGTGGCCCGGGCGATACCGAAGTCCATCACCTTGACCGAGCCGTCCCGGCACAACATCACGTTCGCGGGCTTGATGTCCCGGTGGATGATCCCCATCCGGTGGCTGTAGTCCAGCGCGGCGCACACGTCGGAGGTGACCTCCATGGCGCGTCGCTCGGTGAACCGGCCCTCGTGCTGGAGCGCGTCGCGCAGCGTGCGTCCCTCCACGTACTCCATCACGATGTACGGGATGGTCATGCCGTTGATCAGATCTTCGCCGGTGTCGTAGACGGACACGATCGCCGGGTGGTTCAGCGCGGCCGACGACTGCGCCTCACGCCGGAACCGGGCCAGGAAGGTGGGGTCGCGCGCGAGGTCCGCGCGCAGGGTCTTCACCGCGACCTCGCGTCCGAGCCGGACGTCATGCCCGCGGTAGACCTCGGCCATGCCGCCGTACCCGAGGATCTCGCCCAGTTCGTAGCGTCCACCGACCAGGCGAGGTTCGGTCCCGGACACCTCAGTCACGACTGCCACCCGTGCTCGCCTTTCCGCTTCCCGGGCTGGTACCCGTGAACTGTCCTCGAACGCCCGGTCCGATCCTGGTCGTCGTGGTGGCTGGGCCACCCGAGACACGGTCGTCCCCGGTCGTGCTGCCACCGGTGACGATGCCACCTCCGGATCCGGACGCGTGCACCACCCATGTCAGCGGCGGTGCGCCCTGCGACGACCTACCGCTTCCGGCGATCGTCCGGGTGATCAGCGCAGCGATAGTAACGGTTACTATCAGTAAGATTATCAGGATGGGTAGTGACAGGCGTCGCCCGCCGGTAGCCGGGGCGCCGTTACCGCCGTGGGCACGCCGCCGGGCCGCCCGCCCTTCCCACGGCTGGAGATCGGTCGGCGTGCGGTCCGCGCGCGCCTGCTGCCAGGCGGAGGCGTTCGCGGGGTGGACGTCCGGGCGGCTGGTGGCTGCGGAGCCTGCGGTTACGGAGCCTGCGGTTGCGGAGCCCGCGGCAGTGGGGCCAGCCGCCGACGCGGGTGGACCCTGGGGGTCGCGGAGTCCGCGAGAGGCCTTCACGTCCCAGGACGACGGGGCGTCCCAACGTGCCTGCTCCTCCTGCGAAGGGGCGGCATGGGGTGAGGCTGCGTGCGGCGGTGCCGCCCAGGATCGCTGACGGGTCCATGACGGCGGCCGGTCGGGAACAGGCGGTGCCCCCGTCGGGTCGAACCCGGTGGACGGCCCGTTCGGCCCATGCCGCCGTAGGGTCGCCTCCCCACCCGCGTCCGACCGGGGCACAGGCATCGGTCCGACACCACGACGGGTCATGTCCGCGTTCCACAGGTTCCGTCGGATCGCGGCGGCGGTGCGTCCGAACGAACCGGCGGACGCCGGTCGGCGTCCTGGATCCTTCGCCATCGCAGCCTCGACAAGGTTGCGGACGGCGTCGGGGATGTCGGGCGGCAGCGGCGGCGGATCGTCCTGCTGGTGTGCCATGACGACGACGATCGGGTTGCGGTCGTCGAACGGACGCCGGCCCGCCAGGCACTCATAGGCGACGACACCGAGGGAGTACACGTCGCTGGCCGGTGTCACCGGCCGGCCGGATGCCTGCTCCGGGGAGACGTAGTACGCCGTCCCCATCATGATCCCGGTGGCGGTGAGTGGCGCGGCGTCGACCGCGCGCGCGATCCCGAAGTCGGTCACCTTGACCGCGCCGTCGGTCCGTAGCAGCAGGTTGCCGGGCTTGACGTCGCGGTGGACGACGCCGAGGGCGTGCGCGGCCTGGAGCGCGTCGGCGGCCTGCCCCAAGACGTCTAGGGTCTTCTCCGGTGACAGCCGCTTCTCCCGGTGCAGCAGCGCGGACAGCGGTTCGCCTTCGACCAGCTCCATGACCAGATAGGCGGTAGGTCGATCACCATCGGTGATGACCTCGCCGTAGTCGTAGACCGATGCCACGCCGGGGTGCGAGACCCGGGCCGCGTGCCGTGCCTCGCCGCGGAAACGGACGAGGAACGACTCGTCGCTGGCGTACTCGGGACGCAGCAGCTTGACGGCGACGGGACGTCCGAGCGTCTGGTCGAGACCCCGCCACACCTCACCCATGCCGCCGGTGGCGATGCGTCCTTCAAGAAGGTAGCGACCGTCGAGGACCGTACCCTTCGGCGAGGCACCGAACGGCATGGCTGCCGGGTTGGGCCGGCTGTCCGGTGCCTCCCCGAAGGGAGGCTGCGGGCCGGTCATCTGCGGACGTCCAATGCGGCCTTCAGGACCTGCCTGGCGACAGGAGCGGCGACCGAGCCACCGGTACCGAGCTCACCGCCGCCGTCCTCGACAAGCACCGCGATGGCAACGGTCGGGTTGACGGCCGGGGCGAATCCTACGAACCAGGCGTGCGGGTTGGTGTTGTCGCCGTGTTCGGCGGTGCCGGTCTTGCCTGCGACCGCGACGTCGGGGAGCTGCGCCTTGGTACCTGTCCCGTTTGTGACGACGCTCTGCATCATCGTGTTCAGCTGGGCGGCGACCTGTGGGCTGACCGGACGTTTGTACACCTGGGGTTCGGTTCGGCTGATCGCCTTGAGGTCCGGGCCGAGGAGTTCGGCCACGAGGTAGGGCCGCATCAGGACCCCGTTGTTGCCGATGGCGGCGGCGACCTCGGCCATCTGCAACGGGGTGACGCGGTCGTTGAACTGCCCGATGGCGGACTGCGCGGTCTGCGCGCCGTCGAGCTTCTCGGTCGGGTAGACGCTCGTGGCCTGCGCCAGGGGGAAGTCGGGGACGGTGGAGTTGAAACCGAACGCCTCGGCCTGCGCCCGCAGGGCGTTGTCACCGAGGTCGATGCCGAGCTTGGCGAAGGCGGTGTTGCAGGAGATTGTCAGGGCGTGGATGAGGGTGTCGGTTTCCCCGTCATCACAGCGTTCGCCGCCGAAGTTCGGCAGGACGGTCTTACTCTGCGGCAGTGGGAGCTGGTCGGGCGCGGGGATGCGTTCCTCAAGCTGGTGGCCGGCGTTGAGTGCAGCCGCCGCGGTGATCAGCTTGAAGGTGGAGCCCGGCGGGTAGGTTTCCTGCGCCGCGCGGTTGAGCAGTGGCTTGTTCGGGTCGGTGTTGAGCGCCTGGCCGGCCTTGCTGGCCGTGGCATCGTCGTGACTGGCCAGTGGCGTCGGGTCGTAGGTCGGGTTGGTCACCATGGCAAGGATTTCGCCGGTCTTCGGGTTGAGGGCGACCACCGCGCCCTTGCGGTTGCCGAGCGCGGTGGTCGCCACCTGCTGGATCTGCGGCACGAGCGTGGTGACGATGCTCCCACCACGCTGGGTGTGACCGGTTATCAGGTCGGAGACCTTGGAGACGAACAGCCGTTGATCTGTGCCGGAGAGGAAGTCGTTCTGGGATCGTTCCAGCCCGGCCGAGGTGTACAGCCCGTAGTAGCCGATGACGTTGGAGTAGAGCGACGCGGCCGGGTACTGCCGCTGGTATTTGTACTCGTCGTCGGACGGGACGGACGTGGCGACAGTCTGGCCGCCGGCCACGGCGATCGAACCTCGCTCTCGTTCGAGCCGTTCGGTTATCTGACGGGCATTGCCGGACTTGTGCCGCAGGGTGTCGGCGTCCTTGGCCTGAAGCCAGTTTGCGTTGATCAGTAGTGCGGTGAAGAGCACCATGCAGGCGATGGAGACCTTGCGGATGGGGGAGTTCATGTCGTCCGCACCACCTGCGTCGGGCTGTCGGCCACCGCGTTCGGGTCGAACAGTGGCGCGGCCGGCTCGGACGACGCGGGCCGGCGGTAGGAGTCACTGATCCGCAGCAGCAGCGCGATGATGGCGGCGTTCGAGACGATCGACGATCCTCCGTAGGAGATGAAGGGCAGAGTCAGACCGGTCAGTGGGATGAGCCGCATGACGCCGCCTACCTGCACGAACACCTGCAGGGCCAAGGATGCGGACAGGCCGGTGGCAAGCATCTTGCCGAACGGGTCACGGGCGCCCACGCCGGCCCGCAGGCCACGCATGACGATCAGGCCGTAGATGACGAGGATCGCCATGATCCCGGTGAGGCCGAGTTCCTCACCGATGCTCGCGACGATGAAGTCGGTGTTGGCGAAGGGAACCCGCTGGGGGCTGCCGTGCCCGAGTCCGGTACCGGTGATCCCGCCCGCCGCAAAGCCGAACAGGCCCTGCACCAGTTGGTAGGAGGTACTGGCCGGCCTGTTGCCCTCGAAGGCGTGCAGCCAGCCGTCCACTCTGACCTGAACGTGTCCGAACATCTGGTAGGACGCCACCGCGCCGAGCATGAACAGGGCAAGCCCGATGACGACCCAGGACGCCCGTTCGGTGGCCACGTAGAGGATCACCAGGAACATGCCGAAGAACAGCAGGGACGACCCGAGGTCCTTCTCCACGACGAGGACTCCGAGGCTCGCGAGCCAGGCGACGATAACCGGTCCGAGATCGCGGGCTCGCGGGAACTGCATTCCGAGGAAGGAACGGGAGACGACCGAGAGGACCTCCCGTTTGTTCACCAGATAACCGGCAAAGAAGATCATAAGAATGATCTTCGAAAGTTCGCTGGGCTGGAAGGTGAACGGGCCGACCCGCAGCCACAGGCGGGCGCCGTTGATGGTCGCGCCGACCACCGGCATCGCCGGCAGCAGTAGGAAGACCAGTCCCACCAGCCCGGACGTGTAGGCATAGCGTGACAGCAGCCGGTGGTCCCGGATGACCGCGAGTACCAGCACGAAGACCACCAGTGCCAGCAGTGTCCACACCAGCTGAAGTTGGGCGGCGACGGGCGGGGGGTGCCGGCCAGCCTTTTCGGCGGCAGCCGTCTTGGCCAGGTCGATCCGGTAGATCATTACAAGGCCGAGGCCGTTGAGGGCCGCCGCCATCGGCAGCAGCAGCGGGTCGGCGGCGGGTGCGAACCGGCGTACCGCCAGATGGGCGAGCCCCCACAGCGCGCTGAACCCCAGACCGTAGGTGAACACCGAAAAGGTGATGTTCCCGTTGACGGCCAGTACGACCGCTGCCAGGGCCGCGGTGGCGAGCAGCCCCGCGAACAGCAGGAGCGACAGCTCTCGCCGACGGTACGGAGGCAACTGTGCTCCGGCCGGCACCGGGAACCGGGCGAAGGTTCCCGTGAGGTCGACGGCCTTACCGCGCAGCGGGGGGAGAGCTGTCATCCTGTGGGTGTCATCCTGTTGCTGTGGCTGTCTGGCGACAGGCTGTAGTCACAATGGGGTCACAGGACGGTATCGCACTGGCAATGTCGCCAAGGTTGCCGCGAACACTCCCGGTCGACTTCTGGGCGGCGGCGTCGGTGCCCGATGTCGCCGTCGATGCCGCTGTCGGGGTGGCTGTCGCAGTGGCCTGGTTCGTCGTAAGCAACGGCGTCTCCCGAAGGCGCTTGACGAAGTCACGAGCCTCGGTGAGGCTGCTCACCGGGTAGCCGTTCTTCACCTTGTTACGGGCCAGCTCGGTGAGCTCGCTCAGCGGCATCTCCTGCTCCCGAACCTTGTGCAGGGAGATTCCGGCGAAGCTGGTGTTGATCCCCTCGAAGATCGCGACATGTTCCTTGTCCACACCGACGTAGTACTGGCTGTGAACGTAGATCCAGCTTCCGGCGACCGCGGCACCGAGCAGGACAACGGCGAACAGCCCGATCAGAGCCGGCCGGGGCACCCGTCGCCGCGTGGGATCGTTCGACCTGTCCTCGACCGGATGGTCCGGTTCCGGCTCGTGGCGGTGAGCCCCGGGCCGGCCGATCCTGGCGCCCTTGGCGGCCGGTGACTCCTGGTCGGGGTATCGCGGGTTCGGGCCGGTACGGGCGGGTGTCGCTCCCGGCACGATCCGCTTCTCCGCGGCAGCGCCAGCGACCAGCGGTTCGTCACCGTCGACATCGTTTTCGTCCACCACGTCGGCGACGACGACGGTGATGTTGTCCGGGCCGCCGCCCTTGAGCGCGAGCTCGACCAGTCGGTCAACGGCCTCCTGCGGTGTCGGCAGTAGGAGCGCCTCGAAGATGGTGGCCTCGGTCACGACCCCGGACAGTCCATCGGTACACAACAGGTAGCGGTCGTCCGGGGTCGTCTCGCGGATGGACAGGTCCGGCTCGACGTCACGGCCGTCCAGAGCCCGCATCAGTAACGACCGCTGAGGATGGGTGTCGGCCTGCTCGGGGGTGATCCGTCCCTGGTCGACGAGGTCCTGTACCAGGGTGTGGTCGTGGGTCACCTGGTTCAGGACCTGATCGCGTAGCAGGTAGGCACGGGAGTCGCCGACGTGCAGGACGCCAAGACGGGTCCCTGCCAACAGCAGGGCGGTGACGGTGGTGCCCATGCCTTCCAGCGATCCATCCTCGATGGACATCGCGCGTAGCTGGGCATTGGCCTCGTCCACGGAGTCGGCCAGTGCTTCCAGGATCTCGCTGGCGGCGATGTCCTCGTCCAGGCTGGCCAACTGTGAGATTACGGTCGAGGAGGCGACCTCGCCGGCAGCGTGACCACCCATGCCGTCGGCGACGGCAATCAGCCGCGCGCCTGCATAGGCGGAATCTTCGTTGCCTTCGCGGACGTGGCCGACGTCTGAGCGGACGGCGTAGTGAAGCCTAAGGCTCACCGGTGAAGCTCCAGGACGGTCTTTCCGATCCTGACCGGCGCGCCGAGAGGTACCGGCATGGGACTGGTCACTTTCGTGCGGTCGAGGTATGTGCCATTGGTCGAGCCCAGATCTTCGACGAACCACTGGCCGTCATGGGGGACGAGTCTTGCATGTCTCGCGGAAGCGAAGTCGTCCTCCAGTACCAGAGTCGAGTCCTGCGCACGTCCGATGGTGACAGGCGCCGGTCCGAGCGGAATCGTCGTCCCTGCAAGTTGACCCTTTGTAACGATAAGTTTGCTTGGTGTGCGTGATCGTCGGCTAGAAGGTTTGTTCGTCGGGCGAGGGGGCGCCGCCTGGCGGGCCGGGGCCGGGCGAGACGGGCGTATCGGCGCCTGCATGTGCTGCTGTTGGCGTTTTGTCGGGCCGAACATGTCCAGACGCACCGCTCGGACAGCGGCGAGCACGAATGCCCACAACAGTACGAGAAAGCTGATCTTGACGACCAGCAGAACGAGGTCGCTGGGCTCGGATCCGTTCATAGCGATCTACCAGCCGCGGTCGGTCGGAGCTGGCGCGTCCGGCCCGCCCTGCCGGTCACCGTCGTACGGCTCCCGGCGTCCGGACGCCGGGAGGTGACCGGGACGGTAGGTCTGCTGTTCGTGCATGTCGTCATCGTCAGGACCCGCCGGTGGGCCGTCGCGTCGTGGGTCGCCGTAGCCCGGCCGGGGCGGTCGAGTCGTCCGGGCGTCGAGCGGGTCATACGGATCCTGAGGATCTGTGCCACCACGGTGCTGGCCCTCCCTCCCCCTGTAGGGCTCGTCGTAGCGCGGACCGCCACCATACGGATCGGCCGGCCGGCCCTCCACGGGCTGGCCGGCTGCGGGACGCCCGCCGCCTCGGTAGGGGTCTCCGCCTCGGTACGGGTCGTCGCGGTAGGGGTCGGCCGGTGGCGCGGGGTAGCCCCCGGGTTGGCCGCCCCGTCGTGGGTCGTCGCGGCGTGGGTCGTCGCGGCGTGGATCGCCCCGGCGTGGGTCGTCGCGGCGTGGGTCGCCCCGGCGTGGGTCGTCGCGGTAGGGGTCTTCGCCCCGGTACGGGTCGTCGCGGTAGGGGTCGGCCGGTGGCGCGGGGTAGCCCCCGGGTTGGCCGCCCCGTCGTGGGTCGTCGCGGCGTGGATCGCCCCGGCGTGGGTCGTCGCGGTAGGGGTCTGCGCCCCGGTACGGGTCGGCCGGCCGCCCGCGAGGATCAGCCGGTGCGGCTGCCGCCGGTATGGGAACGGCCGGCACAGGCGTGGCCGGGTACGGGGCTGCCGGACCCGGCGCGGCTGCTGGGGTACGTCCGGCGACACGGCCCGCCTCGGCGTTGCGCGGATCATTCCGGCGGAAGGCCAGGATCGTCGCGCCCAGCTCGATCTGATCGCCATCCACGAGCTTGACCTGGCTGGCTGGACGGCCGTTGACGATGCTCCCGTTGGTGGAGCCGTGGTCGATGTAGACGAACTGGCCGTCCGGCATCCGGCGGACCTCACCGTGCCGGCGCGAAACCCCCGTATCATTGAGACGGATATCACACTCGACGCTGCGACCGATGACCGTGACTTCGCTGTCCAACGGATATTCACGCTCCTCCCCGCCAGCGCGGCCGTCCGGCCCGGGCTTGGTGGAGATGATGAGGCGTGGTACTCCCGGAACTGTCGAGCGGGGTCGTCCGGTACCGCGTCGACCGGCCACCGCGCCAGGGTCGGCCGCGGCGACGCTGCTGCGGATGCGGAACACTCCGACGTCGAGATCGCCGGCTTCGGCGAGGCGCACACCGACCGGCCCGACGAAGGTGTAGCGCTGCTCGGCCGCATGCTCACGGACCATCTCGGCCAACTCGTCGCAAAGCGCTCGGTTGTAGGGGGCGAGCCTGGCGAAGTCGCCACTGGCAAGCTCGACGGCGAACTCGTTGGGGACGAGTACCCGGTTCGAACTGGTCGCGCGCCGGTCGTCGGTCTCTCTGGCCAACGCGCTGGCGATCTCGACCGGTTCGACGCCTCCCTTGAAGACCTTGGCGAACGCGCCTTCGACGAGGCCGCCCAGGCGGCGCTCGAAGCGCTGTAGCACGCCCATCTCGGCCTCCCTCCTCCTGGCCTTCTACCGGCCCTGAGATCGTATGCTTCCGGTGGGGCGCCGCCCACAGCTTGGGCGGCGTGGATCGCGTGGTAGCGTGATAGTCGCACTCGGGCGAGTGGCGGAATGGCAGACGCGCACGGTTCAGGTCCGTGTGTCTTAACGGACGTGGGGGTTCAACTCCCCCCTCGCCCACGCGAGTCGAGGCGGCCTTGCGTGTTTACACGCCAGGTCGCCTCGTGTCATGTCCGCCCGCAGACGGCTCCCCGGTCCGCTCCGTGTGCAGGATCAGCCCGCGAGTCCGCCCTGTTCCGGTAACACCGCCCCGGCGGGCGGGGGCCGGCCGCCGGAGCCGACGAGCCGGGCGAGCCGGGCGAGCCGGGCGAGCGTGGCTGACCGGCGAACGACCGACATCGGCATTACACCGACATCCGCAATTACTCAGGGCGAATCCGCGATCGGCGCCTCGGTGAACGCCATCCTTGCCAGCCTGGGTGTATATCGGGCGGTCGTCTTATGGGTGTGTGGTGGTGGGTTGATAGGCGGGGAGCTGAGGACAGGGGTAGGCGAGGTGGTAGCCCTGGAGGAGATCGCAGTGGAGGTGGATGAGGGCGGCGAGTTGGGCGGGGGTTTCGACGCCTTCGGCGATGGCGGTGAGACCGAGCGTGTGGGCGAGATGGATGACGGCGGCGACGATGGCGTGGTCGGCGGGGTCGTCGGTCATTTTGCTGATGAAGCGGCGGTCGATTTTGAGGCCGTCGAGGGGGAGGCGATGCAGGCGGCTGAGGGAGGAGTGGCCGGAACCGAAGTCGTCGATGTAGAGGGTGATGCCGAGTCTGCGGAGGGCGTGGAGGGTGCGGGTGACGGCGGCGGTGTCGTCGATGAGGGTGCTTTCGGTGATTTCGAGGCAGAGCTGGTAGCGGTCGTCGGGGTTGGTGGCGTGCAGGAGGGCGGTGAGGTCGGGGAGGAACTGTGGATCGGTGAGCTGGCGGGCGGAGACGTTGACGGTGAGGTGGGGTGGGGGGATGGGGGGTGGTCCGTGGGTCCATGCGGCGGCGGCGTGGCAGGCGGTGTGCAGGACCCATCGGCCGAGGGGAATGATCAGCCCGGTTTCCTCGGCGAGGGGGATGAAGGTGTCGGGGTGCAAGAGGCCGCGGGTGGGGTGGTGCCAGCGGATGAGGGCTTCGGCGCCGATGGTTTCGCCGGTGATGGTGAGGATGGGTTGGTAGTACAGGTCGAGCCCGGTGGTGGCCAGCGCGTGGCGGAGGTCGTTTTCCGTGGTGAGGCGGTCCAGGACGTCCGCGCGCATGGTTTCGTCGAACAGGAGGTAGCGGTCGCGGCCGTGGTGTTTGGCGGCGTACATGGCGATGTCGGCGGCGCGTAGGAGGTTGTCGGGGTCGGGGAGGTCGGGGCCGGACAGGGCGATGCCGACGCTGGCGGTGACGGTGACGAGGCGGCCGTCGAGGACGGTCGGTTCGGCCAGGGTGGTCACGACGCGGTCGGCGATGGTGTGCATGGCACGTTCGCTGGTGATGTGGTGGCACAGGATCGCGAATTCGTCGCCGGAGAGGCGGGCGACGGTGTCGTGGGGGCGAACGGCGTGGCGTAGCCGGGTTGCGACCTCGCGTAGGAGTTCGTCGCCGGTGTGGTGGCCCAACGAGTCGTTGACGGTTTTGAAACCGTCGAGGTCAATGAACAGGATTCCGATCCGGGCGGACCGGGTGTCCAACGCCTGTTGGAGCTGGTCGAGGAGGGCGGTGCGGTTCGGGAGGCCGGTCAGGCCGTCGTGCAACGCCCGGTAGTGGGCGTCGCGTTCGACCTGGAAGCGGACCGCGGCAGCACCGAGCACGGTCGCGACCCCCTGCACGAACTCCACCTCACGATCAGCGAACGAACCCGGAGTGGTGCGGTACACGGTGAGGAGCGCGGTGGGACTGTCGGGCTGACCGACCGGAACCACCAACCCCGACCGGCCCCTACCGTTCATCGTCGGATCCGCTTGCGGCGCCGACCCCACGACCGCGGCCAACCGCGGTACCGTCTGCCCCGGCAACGACTCGTACACGGTCACCGCATCCGCAGCCAGATGACCGGCGATCGCCGTCGCGGCCGCCTCCCACAACGGATCAGGCTCCAGACTGGCCAACGCCCGCCGACCCAGCTCCGCCACGATCGCCTGCTCCGCGGATCGAATCCGCAACTCCCCCAGCGCCCGCTCGCGATCAGTAACATCCGTGGCGACGACCGCCAACGACGCCACCATCCCCTTCACGTCGAATATCGGCACCATGTGCGCCTCGAACTGACGCCCGTGCGCCTCGATGACAGCCGAGACAGGCTCCCCACCCAACGCCTTTCGGACCATGGGCAGGATGGTCATGCCCCTGAATGCCTCGAAGATCGACGACCGTCGCCCAGCGTTGACATGGGCGATGCTCACCTCGCCTTCGGCGAACACGATGCGTCCGTTCGGGTCCATCAGGAGCAATGTCACCGGGGTGTTCTCCAGAAGCAGCCGGAGGTAATGGTGGGCGGCCATCTCCTCGGTGATGTCCTGGAACTGGCTGAGGTAGTAGGGTTCCCCGTCCGGATCATCCGACAGCACCACCGCGGTGGCTAGCACATGCACCACCGAACCGTCCGGACGCGCGAACCGGAGCACATCCTGGTACCCGGTCCGTCCCTCGGTTGCCGACGGTGCCGCCAAGCCCGACTGTTCCGCCCGGTCGGCCGGATGGATCAGCCTGTCCCAGGTGCCACCGACCAGGTCCGCCTCGCTACGACCCAGGATCCGACACGTCGCCGCATTCACCCGCCGTACCCGACGATCAGCGACACCGATGACGGCCATCCCGATCTCCAGTCGGTCGAACAGGTCCAGCCGTTCCCCCTCCCGTCCCACCACGCCATCACCCACTCACTACATCCACATGGCTGTGAGGGTTCCGGGAGGAGCCCTCACAGCAGGCTCGCTCTGGTAACGAGAACGTTAATTGTACTTGAATAGTTGCCAGATGTAACCAAGGGTGTGTGAGGGTGGGGAGCTCGATCAGGAGGCCGCGAGCCGGACAGCCCTATTCCCGATCGCTCTAACCTGCGCATTTGGCGAGTACGCGGCGCATGGCGTCGCGTTCGGCCGTCTCGACCCACAGCCCATAACGGGCCTTCACCCCGATTTGTCGAGCCACGTACGGGCACTGGAACGACTGGTTCGGCGGCAGCCACTCGGAGGCGTCGTCGTCACCTTTGGCCTGGTTCGTCGGACCGTCGACGGCAAGCAGGTTCTCCGGGTCGTTCGCGAACTCGACCCGCTTCTCCGGCGACCAGGATGCCGCCCCCGTCCGCCAGGCATCCGAAAGCGCCACCACGTGGTCGATCTGGATGGCGGACGCGGCCCGCGCACGGTTGAAGCGGAGAACCCGGTTCGTGTACGGATCCTTCAACTCTCCGGTCAGCACGATGCACGAGTCATTCTTGTTCACGTTCACCAGGGTCAGGTCCCGGTGCAGGATGTCGTTGCGCGTGTCGCAGCCGTTCCCGTCGACGTCCTGCCAGGCGGTGCCAAACTCGTCCCGCCGGTACTGCGGTGATGTTGTCGCCGCGCGGACCGGAATGGACTGGAGCGTGGTGATGGCGGTCCGGGCGACGGTGGCCTGCCCGCGCCCGCCGGCTCCGCCGCCCGCACCGGCGTTCGCCTGCGCCCCCACGTTGTCGGCAGCTCCACAGCCGGCCGCGACGAAGCCAAGCCCCAGGCACACCGCAAGGGCCACGCACAGCGCCCGCATCCTGGCGATGGCTGGAGCCGGAACCGGGCGACTGTGGTTCCGCTCGGCACACGAAACCGGTAAGGCTGTCAACGGAGCGGGTTGGTGGTCGGTCATAACGCCCAGTGTCTCGTCACCCACGTCACCCACGTCACCCACCGTGCGATATGGCCGGCCATGGATCGGTGTGTCGGCCACCCTGCCGTGGGCCGGTAGGGCGGCCGCCGCAGCCGCAGCGGCCGCCGCCGTGGACAGCGGTCAGATCACAGCCGGCGGATGCGGCGCGGTGTTCTGCATCGGACGCCCCGCGGCATTCCAGGCGATCATTCCGCCGTTGAGGTTCCGGGCCTGCCAACCCGAGCGGTGAAGGTAGGCCGTGACCGCGGCTGAGCGCTGCCCGGAGCGGCAGACGACCACCACGTCCCGCTCGCGCGGCACCTCGTCGAGACGGTCGAGGAGTTCTCCCATGGGGATGTGCACCGCGCCGGCGATGTGCCCGGCATCCCACTCGTCGGGTTCCCGGACGTCGAGGAGCAGGAGTTCGGCATCCGTCGACGTCTCGGCCGGGAGTTGGTCGACGGAGACTGTAGGTATCTGGTCCGAGCTCACCCGACCATCCTGTCAAAGGAAGAGAGCCCGGGTCTCCACCTCGGGCAGTTCCGGCATGGCAGGAGTCTCGCACCTGGGCCGTACGCATCCGCCGATGGGTGTCCGGTTTTTTCGGGAGTCCTGTCGTTGTGCCGTTGGTGACCGGGGCCGATGGCCCTGCGTGGTTGGCTTCGGTCATCGAAGGTCCTTTTTGCCCACGCGGGCAGGTGCGCGGTGGGACCGTGACTAACGTGGAATCGCTGGATGTGGAGTCATCAGGGCGCGGGGCGGACGGGCCGTGGCTCACCTGCCCGTGGTGCGGCGGAATCGTCCCGCTGGCGCACCTTGTCCCCGCGGACGAGGAGCCGGATGCTCGCGTCGCCGTCTGCGACTCGTGCGGACGCCGGGTTGAGTTCCTCTCCCCGACCGACCCGACCGCCTGAACTCCTCCACGACGGTCGGCCCAGGTCGGTCGACGCGGCGCTAGCCGGGCGTGGACTCGACCCGGACGACATAGTCCTCGATCACCGGGTTGGCGAGCAGGGACGCGGCGAGCCGGTCGATCCGGGCGAGTACCTCGGCGTCCGTTTCGCCGTCCACCTCCAGCTCGAAGCGCTTGCCCTGGCGCACCCCGACGATGCCGGACACTCCCAGCCGTGGCAGCGCGGCCAGCACCGCCTGTCCCTGAGGGTCGAGGATTTCCGGCTTCAGCATCACGTCCACTACGACCCTGGCCACGTCTGAAGACCCTATCCGTGGACGATGTGACCTCGCGGCGTACCCGGTCACTACGCTCGGATCCGTGTCGACATCCGCATCATGGGCAGCCGAGCTGTCAGAGGTATCCGGGCCGTCGGAGGCAGCCGCGTGGGGGGACTCCACCCCTGGATTTTCCGCCCCTGGATCTGTCGTCGGATCCGATCTGGACAAGCGGCTGGCCAGGCTTGCGGCCGGGCTCGCCGAACTGGGATCCGTGCTGGTCGCCTTCTCCGGGGGCGCGGACTCGGCCTTCCTGCTCACCGCCGCGGTCCGGACACTCGGCGTGGATGCGGTGGTGGCCGCCACCGCGGTCTCGTCGTCCCTGCCGGACGCGGAGCTGCGGGCCGCCACGAGCTTCGCCGCCGAACTCGGGGTTCGCCATCTCACGCCGTCCACCAACGAGATGGGACGGGCGGGTTACCGGGCCAACGGCTCCGACCGGTGTTACTTCTGCAAGGCGGAGCTCACCGAGACACTGCGTCCGCTCGCCGACTCCCTCGGGCTGGCCCACGTGGTGACCGGTACGAACGCCGACGATGCCGTCGCCGGGTTCCGACCGGGTATCCGGGCGGCCGCGGTCCGGGGGGCGCGTACCCCGCTGTGGGACGCCGGTCTGACCAAGGCCGAGGTCCGTGAGGCATCGCGACGCTGGGGTCTGTCGACCTGGGACAAGCCGGCTGCCGCCTGCCTGGCGAGCCGCATCTCCTACGGCACCGAGGTGTCGCCGGCGCGCCTTGCCCGGGTCGAACGGGCCGAGGTCGCCCTACGGCTGGCCATGGCCACCGCCGAGCTGGGCGTGACGAATCTGCGGGTCCGCGACCTCGACGACACGGCACTGGTCGAGGTGGATGCCGACCGGGTGGGCGCCCTGACCGCACGTCCGGATCTGCTGGCGGTGGTCGAGGGCTTCGACCGGGTGGAGATCGATCAACGCGGCTTCCGTTCCGGCTCCATGAACGAGCTGCTGACGCCTCCCGGACACTAGACGTCGGTGTCGGTGTCGGTGTCGGTGTCGGGAGTCGGGTCCGTCTCGTCGACGTCATCAACCGGGGCAGGGGAGCGGACCATGGCCACGATGCCGAGGAGCGCGACGGCGAAGCCGACGGTCAGCCCGCCGGCCGCGAGCACGTTCAGCCAGACGGGTCGTTCGGTCACGCCGAAGAAGAACGGGATGATGACGGCCGCGGTGGCGACGAGCCCGATCGCGAACAGCACCACGCCCGTCCGGACAAGCAGGTCAGCCCGGTTCCGGATTTCCCCTGGGGCCTCCGGCGGCGCGGACAGACTCATGATCGCGCCACCTTTGGCCGGTGCGGCTGTTCCTCGTCCACATGCGCCAGCCTACGGACCATGCGGGGTGTCCGTGCCAGGAAGTCGGGATGTGTCGGGGATGCGGGAAGATCCAGGGATGTCGGTCATCCCGAGCTGCCCGAACAGCCACGGATGGTTTCCGGGTTACGAATAACCACGCATGACCACCCGTCGGCGTGTCCCCGGATAGCCTTGGAGACCTCGACATCTCATCGACAGTCTCCCTTCGTGACGCAGAACGAGGTCGCCCGTGCCCACCGGCAAAGTCAAGTGGTTCGACGTCGACAAGGGCTTCGGTTTTCTCAGCCGTGACGACGGCGGTGACGTGTTCGTTCACAAGGGCGCGTTACCGGCCGGCGTGGAGAAACTCAAGCCCGGCGACCGGGTCGAGTTCGGTGTCGCCGCGGGCCGTCGTGGAGACCAGGCGCTGTCGGTGCGGGTGCTCGCGGCTCCGCCGTCGGTGGCGAAGGCCGCCGCCCATGCGGCCCGGCGCAGTCCCGACGAACTCCACAGCATGGTCGAAGACATGATCAAACTACTGGACGAGGTGCAGGGCTCACTGCGTCGGGGCCGCTACCCCGACCGTCGGACCGCCGCGAAGGTGGCCAAGGTCGTCCACGCGGTCGCCGACGAACTGGATACCTGAGCGGGGCCACCAGCCCGGAGTCGGCTGCGGGCTGTGCCGGCTGCGGGTTGTGCCGGCTGCGGGACGCCGGCGCGGTGGCAGCACGGGTCCGTTCGGTTCAGCGCAGCGGGGTGGGTAGGGGCGGGACGAGTCCAGCGGCTGCCGCCCGCCCCAGTAACACCTCAACCGCCGCGTAACCCTCGTCGCCGAGCTCGAGGGTGTAGCCGTTGACGTACAGCCCGATGTGGGCGTCCACCACGCCCGCATCCATTTCCTGCGCGTGGCCGAGGACGTACGCCCGCGACGCTTCCGGGTCGGCAAGCGCCATCGCGACACTGGCCCGTACCGCGGACGACAACGCGGTACCGTCCTGGTCGCGTCGGCCGAGGACGGCACCGAGCGGGATGGGTAGACCGGTCTCGGACTCCCACCAGTCGCCGAGGTCGGCGATGGCGGTGAGGCCGTAGGACGGGTAGGTGAACCGCGATTCGTGGATCACCAGGCCGGCATCGTACTGCCCGTCCCGCACCGCCGGCATGATCTTGTCGAACGGTAGGACGTCGATACCGCCCACCCCATGCCGCTCGGACCAGAGGCGAAACAGCAGGTATGCGGTCGTGCGCATACCGGGGATCGCCACATGCGCGCCGCGAAGGTCGTCCCGTCCGGTGGTGAGGACGAGTGGCCCGCACCCGCGTCCGAGCGCACTGCCGGCCGACAACAGCTGGTAGGAGTCCAGCAGCCATGGCAGGGCCGCGTAGGACACCTTCACCAGATCGTCGAGGCCGTCCGCGGCCCGGGTGTTCAGCATGTCGATGTCGGCGAAGGTCACCGTGACCTCGGGGATGCCCTTGACCAGCCCGTGTGTCAGCGCGTGGAACGCGAACGTGTCGTTCGGGCACGGGGAGATCGCCAGCTGAAGCGGGGATGGCGGCCTCGAACCGGTCATGACATACCGGGTCCGGGGACCGGCCTGGCCGGTTCGGCGCTGCCGGGGGTTTCCAGGACGGCGGTGAGAGCGTCGATGCCGGCGGCGAGTCCGGCCGTGGCCGCGCTCAGCCCGGCGAAGGCCCTTGGCAGGTCCCAGGCGGATCGGTCGCGGCGACCGACCAGGTTGCTGATTGCGCGGACCTCCGCGAACGGGGTGTTGAACGCGGACGCTGCGACGGCGACCGCGTACCCTTCCATGGCCTCGGCGACCGGGCCGAACCGCAGAGCCAGGGCGGCGGCCCGCTGGTCGGTCCCGGTGACCGTCGAGACGCTGAGGACCGGCCCGGTGGTGACCGTACGCCCGGTGCCGGTGAGAAGTTCGACGAGCCGCCGGACGACGCCTTCGTGCGGCGTCAGCACGGACGGTCCGAGCCCGAGTGAGTCCAGGCTCAGGAAATCGCCGGATGCGGAAGGTGTCGAGGGTGAGGGCCGTTGCCCTGGCCCGCAGGCCGAGGTGTCGAGGCCGGACTCGGCACCGAGATCCGCGGCGACCACTGCATCCGCGACAACCAGGTCACCGATGTCGGCCCGGCCGGTGAAACCGCCTGCGACACCAAGGGAGATGACCAGGCTGAACGGTTCCCCGGTGGCACGGGCGGTCGCCAGCGCTGTCGCGGTGCCGGCCGCCGCCGCCGGACCGGCGGCTCCCGCGGCCAGGACGGTCAACGCACCGGATCGGCGTCCCAGATAGGGACCGAGTCGCACGGCCGTGAGCAGCTGGCGGTCCCAGGACGGCCCGGGACCGCCGCGGGACGGCTGTGCCGAGGCGGATGCGTTGGCCCGTGGTTGCCAGGGACCCATCATCCCGGCGCAGGCTGCGTCCGCCTCCGGACTGACCGCTGTGACAACCAGGACCCGGTTCACCGGGACCTCATGGAGCCGACCTCATGAAAGCTGACGCCTGAGTTCATGAATGCTATGGCTGGACGACGAGACGGAACGGCCAGCTTCCCGACGCCCCGTTCGAGCCGCCGTGAGGGGCCTGGAAGATGGTCAGGTTCACCTGGCCCCGTCCGTCCGGCACGGTCAGCCGGTAGTGCTGCACCGTGATGATGTCGGAGATGCGGGTGTCGTTGGACGCCAGGAAGTACCCGTTGTCGGCAACCGACTTCGGAACGTCGATGTTGACGCTGTCTCCTGGAACGGCGCGCAGGACCGGCGGTTGGTAGCCGGCATCCTTGATCACCGCACCGTCGCGATCATACTGGGCGGCGTGCGCCTGTACGAAGTTTCTTCCGGACTGGATGGTCACCAGCGGTGTCGGCCGGTCGCAACCGGCGAGTACCAGGACGAGCGCGCCGAGGACAGGCAGCGCGGCGAGGCGTCGCCACCGGGCGCGGGGGATTAGCCGAGATACGGACACGATCGGAGATTATCCTTCTCCGCAGGCCGGGGGCCGGTCGGCTCGCGCCCTAAACGGTGGGTTATCGGTCTCACCGGAGGTCTCGTTCCCACCGGCGGTAAGGGGATCGCTGCGGGATGGTCGGCTGTGATGCGAGGGGATCCGTCTCGGGCCTCGCGGTTGCGTCCCGGTCGGGTTTGTCCGGGACGGTAGACGGGTGCGGGTCCACCAGGGTCGGCGGGTTGATGTCCGCGGGAACAGGCGCCTCGAAGGCCTGTGTATGTGGCAACGGCTTGCCCGGCGGGCCTGGATCGAAGTGGGCCATGCCGGTGCGGGCCAGGGTGGTACGGGCCAGGGTGGTACGGGCCGCGGTCCGCGAGCGGTGCAGCGCTCGGACCTCCACGAACATCGTGAGTAGAACCGCCGCGGAAGCCACCGCGAAGCCAAGCGTTCCCGGTATCTCGACGAGGCCGAACGCGCCGCCCGCGACCCACGCAAGCTGAAGCGCGGTTTCGGAGCGGGCGAACGCGGAGTTGCGGGTGTCCTCGGTGATGTCGCGTTGGATGATCGCGTCCAGTCCGAGTTTGCTCATGGAACCGGCCATGGTCACCAGGAACGCGGCGAGTAGCGACGTGAGCTTCATGTAGTTGATGGCGGCGCCGAGGCATCCGCCCGCCGCCATGAGCAGGGACAGGATCAGCAGCGCTTCCGGGCGCCGGCGGCCGAGTCGCCCGCCGATGAACACGCCGAGGCCGCTACCCACGCCGGCGCAGATCGCCAGCCCGCCGAGCCACAGGTTGTTGCCACCGTTCGTCCGTAGCAGGAACGCGAGGTAGAAGGTGAGGAATCCGACCAGGCCGCGCAGCACCAGGGACGCTCGGAGGGCAACCGGAAGCCCGCCCAGGACGCGGCGCAGCCGTCCGGTGATGTCCCGATGGGTGAGGATCTCCTTCAGGACAAAGGCGCGCTTCTCACCTGCGGCGGAATCGACGTGTTTGGGCAGGTTGAATGCCAGCAGGACGCCCGCCATGTAGACGATGGCGCAGATCCGCAGCACCCATGGGTAGCCGACGAGGGGGATCTTCGCGATGGCGAGACCGAGCGGCGCCACCACCGATCCGGCCACGATGTTGACCAGGGAGATCCGGGAGTTGACCTTGACGAGGGTCAGGCTCCGCGGTGTGACCCGGGGAATGACCGCGCTGCGGGCTACGCCGAACGCCCGGGACAGCACCAGCAGGCCCAGCGCGAGCGGGTAGACCTGTAGCCGTTCGTTGATCGCGCCGGCAAGCTGCCAGGCGAGCATGCCGCGGGCCAGACAGATCGCGGCCAGGGCGGTCCGGCGACCGTAGGCGAACCGGTCCAGCACCGGGCCTATCACCGGCGCCAACAGGACGAACGGCACCATCGTGATCAATAGGTACATGCCGACTTTGGACCGGGCCTCGCCGGTCGGTACGGTCAGGAAGAGCGATCCGGCCAGTGTCACGGTCACCAGGGCGTCCCCGGCCGCGTTGACGAAGGACAGCTCTGTCAGGGAAGCGAGCCCGGACTGTTCGGCGCCGCCGCGACGCACGGACGCACGTAGTTTCCGGACCCCCATGGATACGCCGGTGCCCACGCTCACCATGCTGACTGTCCTCCCCGGGGAGGGCCACCACGACCACGCGGCGCAGTTCCCGAACCTGTGGGCGACAATATGTGTCGTGGAGGCTCAGGACGTACAGCTCGACCCGGCAACACCGACAACCCCGGCAATCATGACGACCCAGGCAACCCAGGCAACCCCGGCAACGCCGGGTGTGGGAGCGCCGGTTCCCGACAGGCCCGCCGCCGGGCCGGACGAACCGGGTCCGGTCGCTCCGGCGTCCCGGTCGTCAGCGGCCCCACGGTCACCGGTGGTTTCACGGCCTGCGCGGTCCCCCAGAGCGCCGAAGGCGCCCACCTTGGATGCCGTATGCGCCACGGCTGTTGACCAGGCCCGAGCCGCCGCGGTCGCCGAGGCCGGTGATCCGGACGCCGTGGGTGAGCATCTCGGCGTCGAGGCCGAGAGCGAACGGCTCGTGCTGCACCGGTTCGCCTGCACGGTCCGGGCCTACCCCGGCTGGGTCTGGACAGTCGTGGTCACCCGTGCCTCGCGGATGCGGAAGGTCACGGTGGACGATGTGGTGCTACTGCCCGGTGATCTTGCGATGACCGCCCCGCCGTGGGTGCCGTGGTCGGAGCGACTGCGTCCCGGTGATGTAGGGGTCGGTGACCTGCTGCCGACCGCCGCGGACGACCCGCGGCTCACCCTGCGTCTCGGGGACGTCGAGGAGTTCGTCGACACCGATGCGTGGAATGAGTTCGGGCTCGGTCGCCCACGCCTGCTGTCCCTGGTCGGTCGCGATGACGCTGTCGCCCGCTGGTATGCGGGAGAGTCCGGCCCGGAGGCCTCGATCGCCCGGGTCGCCCCTGCCGCCTGCTTGACCTGCGGCTTTCATGTACGCCTCGCTGGAATCCTCGGACGCCTGTTCGGGGTGTGCGCGAACGAGATGGCTCCGGACGACGGGCGGGTGACCACGCTCGACCATGGCTGCGGCGCCCATTCGGAGGCGTTGGTCGCTCCGTCCGCGCATCCTGAGTCGATCGTGTATGACGACGACCCGTCCGATCTGGAGCCGACAGACCTGGAACTTGTCGGTATTACCGCGCACCCGCCCGGCTCGGTCCCCGACGACTCCGGGTACGCGTCCGCGGGCGAAAGCGCCGGACCGGAGCCCTACGGCCACTCCTGAGCCGTTGGTCGTCGGCTTGCCCCTGCCCCTGCCCCCGGCCCGGCCCCCATGCCGGACGGGGTGGGGCGACAAGGTTTGTCCTGCCGGGAGCGTCCGGGAAGATGGACGGTGTGACCGGCACACCCAGCGCCCCCGCCATCGTCCCGTCCGGCGACGTTCCGCAGCCTTACCACGAACTTGGCCTGACCGACGACGAGTACGCCCGCATCGTTTCCACGCTCGGGCGAACACCGTCCGACGCCGAGCTCGCCATGTATTCGGTGATGTGGAGTGAGCACTGCTCGTACAAGTCATCCAAGGTGCATCTGCGGCAGTTCCGCGACACGCCTGCCGGTGACCGTCTGCTCGTCGGGATGGGCGAGAACGCAGGGGTGGTTGCTGTCGGTGAAGGCCTTGCTGTCACATTCAAGATCGAATCACATAACCATCCGAGCTTTGTCGAGCCCTACCAGGGCGCGGCGACAGGCGTCGGTGGGATCGTCCGCGACATCCTCACCATGGGAGCCAGGCCGATCGCTGTACTCGACCCGCTGCGGTTCGGTGACGCCGATGCTCCCGACACCGCCCGAGTGCTGCCAGGGGTGGTTGCGGGCATCGGCGGCTACGGCAACTGCCTAGGCCTGCCGACGATCGGCGGCGAGGTCGTCTTCGACCCGACCTATCTCGGGAATCCGCTGGTCAACGCCTTGTGCGTGGGGGTGATGCCGGTCGGACGGGTGCAGACGTCGGCAGCGACCGGGGTCGGCAACGCGGTCGTCCTGCTCGGCGCGAAGACCGGCCGGGACGGCATCGGCGGGGTGTCGGTGCTAGCGTCCGCGACCTTCGACGAGGGCGGCGGGCCGGCGCGCCGCCCGGCCGTTCAGGTCGGTGACCCGTTCACCGAGAAGATTCTCATCGAGTCCTGCCTGGAACTGTTCGACCGTGGACTGGTCGTTGCCATCCAGGACCTCGGTGGCGCCGGGCTCACCTGCGCGCTGACCGAGACGACCGCGGCCGGGCTCGCCGGCGGCGGCCCGGGCGGGATGGCGGTCGACCTCGACCTCGTGCCCCTGCGGGAGGCGTCGATGGTGCCGCACGAGATCTTGGCGAGTGAGTCCCAGGAGCGGATGCTCGCGATCGTCACCCCGGATGCGCTGCCCGAGGTGCTGGCGGTCGCCGACCGCTGGGGTGTCCTTGCCACCAGGATCGGAACCGTTACCGACAGTGGACGGTTGGTCATCCGCTGGCACGGTGACGTTGTCGTCGACGTCCCGCCCGGATCGCTCGCCGACGACGGGCCCGTGTACGACCGGCCGATCCGTCGGCCCGCGGAGCTGGACACCCTGCGTGCGGACGACCCGGCGACACTGCCGCGTCCGACCACTGGTGACGAACTGCGCGCGACGCTACTGACCATGATCGCCTCACCGAATCTGTGTTCCAAGGAATGGGTGACCGACCAGTACGACCGGTATGTGCAGGCGAACACGGTGCTTGCGCAGCCCGAGGACGCCGGGGTGGTCAGGCTTTCCGAGGAGACAGGCCTCGGTATCGCTTTGGCCACGGATGGCAATGGGCGGCACTCGCGGCTCGACCCGTTCGCGGGCGTCCAGCTCGCCCTCGCCGAGGCGTGCCGCAACGTGGCGGCGGCCGGGGCGGTACCGATCGCGGTCACGAACTGCCTGAACTTCGGCTCCCCGGAGGACCCGGAGGTCATGTGGCAGTTCGCCGAGACAACCCGGGGCCTCGCGGACGCCTGCCGTCAGCTCGGGTTGCCGGTGACCGGGGGGAACGTGTCCTTCTACAACCAGACCGGGCCCACTCCGATCAACCCGACGCCGGTCGTCGGCGTCCTCGGCATCTTCGACGACGTGGCCCGGAGGGTTCCGATCGGCTTCACCGACGAGGGTGACTCGCTGTTGTTGCTTGGTGAGACCCGTGCGGAGTTCGGCGGATCCGAGTGGGCGTGGGTGGCGCACCGGCATCTCGGCGGGCAGCCACCCGTCGTCGATCTCGCGGCCGAGAAGCGGCTCGCGGAGATCCTGGTGTCGGGTTCACGCGACGGCATGCTGAGCGCGGCGCACGACCTGTCCGACGGTGGTCTGGCACAGGCGCTGGTCGAGTCGTGCCTGCGTGGCGGGCGCGGCGCCAGGGTCGTCCTCCCCCGCGGCGCGGACGTGTTCACCGAGCTGTTCAGCGAGTCGGCGGGACGCGCGCTGGTGGCCGTGTCCCGGTCGGAGGAGCTGCGCTTCACCGACATGTGCGGTGCCCGTGGACTGCCGTGGCGGCGTATCGGTGTGGTGGACGGCGACATCCTCGATGTCCAGGACGCCTTCACCGTCGGTCTGGACGAGTTGCGGGCCGCCCATTCGTCCACTCTGCCAGCCCTCTTCGGCGCCATGGCAGTCGAAAGCCGTAGGTGGAAACCGTCGGTGTAGCGACGGAAACTACCTACGGCTCCGACCGATGTCCGCTGGGGCCGTCACTATCGCGGCGTCGGCCGCACATGGGCCGAGGTGTCGGATCGGGGTCTCGCCGTCGAGCGTTGGTGTGGATGGTCGGGCTCATACGTCGCCCGCGCGGGCGGCGATGAGAAGACGGTCGGCGAGCTCGTCGCAGATGACCCCGAGCGCCCCGGCCGCCAGCTGCTCCTGCAGTGAGTGACGCACCTGATGCGCGTACCGCCAGACGCGTTCGGCGTCCGTCACCTCGGCGTCGGGGGCGTGGGTTGCGTAGGCGAGGGCGAGGGCGGCTACGGTCGTCTGCTCGGTCGCGACCGCCTCGGTGAGGCTGCGGGTCAGCGTCCACATACGCGAGAACGTCTGCTGGCTTTCGATCAATGCGGTGGGCAGCCGTGCCTTGCCTGCGTCATCCGATGCGGGTGACGCAGGGTCATCCGCCCCCTGGAGCATGTTCTTTGACATGGTTTCATCCATCCTTGATGGGGGTATGCGCATGCGGAAAGTAATGACCTGAGCTCGTAAGGAGGCGCCGGCTCGGCCGGTCCTGGTAGGCGGGTGACTATTTGACATGCGATCCTGAACCAGAATCTTCACGCGGCCTCCACGAAATAAAATAAATTCTCCGTTCAGCGTATGGACGTCGTTCAGCGCATGGATATAACGGTGCGCCGGCACGCCTGTACAGTCAAGGTGCGGCGGGAGTCGTGCGGCATACACCAGGCCCGGCGTGCGGGCTCCTTCCCTGGCCCTGGTGGCCCTGGTGGCCCTGGTGGCCCTGGTGGCGCCCTGGTGGCCCTGCCGCACCGGTGCGGCAGCGTTGCCAACCTGCTTGCCGAGGCCGCCTTCTTGTTTCTCCCCTTGCGATTTCTGGTGGTGCGCCGGACCTGGACGCGGTCCGCCGAAGACCTTCTCTCGGTTCGTAGCCGGGGAGTTCGGCCATGTGATCGAGCTCCACCAGCATGATTCCAGGTCCGTCCCGTCGGAATACCCATCCTGCATGGAGCCGATTATGGCGATCGGATGACCACGGCGATCGGGACCGTAACGCCTGCCGACCCGGTCCGGAATACGTCGAGAACCGCAGCGGGGAGGGGGAGGGTGTTGACCGTCGTCCCACGGGTAGGGCTGTCATGTGCTGCTTCCTCCGGGATCAGCGGAGGGGAGGATTCGGCGTGGGCGACCTGGACGGCGGTGGGCATGGGCGGCGGCATCCCGGTGTCCGAGAAGCCCGATTCGATGACTTCTATCCGGAAGCCTACGCGGCCATGGCTGCGGTCGACGCCCAGGGCGTCATCACGGGATGGGGCGCCGGCGCCCAGCGGCTGTTCGGTTACAAGCCGGCCGAGGTGACGGGTAGGTCCGCGGCGGAGCTGCTTGCCGCGGACCTACCCGATGCGGCCGGGCGGTCGGCGGCGGCGCTGGAGGCGTGGAGCGGGCAGGTGGCGCTACAGCATCAGGACGGTCGCATTCTGGATGTGGAGTTGTGGGCGTACCCGCTGGTGGATAATTATGGGAAGGTCCAGTGGTTCCTGATCGCCGCGTCGGAGGAGCTGCGCAGGCGCGAGGAAACACGGACGTTGGTGGACCGGGGGTTCGACCAGTCCCCGATGCGCATGCTGTTCTGCGACACGGACCTGCGGGTTCTGCGGGTGAACGCTGTGTTGTGTCAGGCGCTCGGCATGGAAGAAGACGACGCACGCGGGCTGTTCCTGACAGATCTGATGCCCGGCCCCGCCGCCGAACTGGCCGAGAGACAGATGGCCCGGGTGGTGAGGAGCGGGGAACCTGTGGTCTTCGAAATCATGGCCCGCAGCCCTGACCGGGCCCACGAGAACGTCTGGTCCGTCGGGCTCTGGCCGGTGAAGGATCCGACCGGCCGGTTACACGGGGTGGTTGAGGCTGTGACTGATATCAGCGAGCAGCACTGGGCAAGGAAGCGTCTCGCTCTACTGAACGAGGCCAGCACCCGCATCGGCAGCACCCTGGATGTGACGCGGACAGTCGAGGAGCTGGCCGATCTGGCCGTTCCCCGGCTCGCGGACTGGGCCAGCGTTGATCTGCTGGACTCCGTGCTCAGTGGTGGTGAGCCGGTAGCTGGACCGCTTTCCGGCAGCGTCACGCTCAACCGCACCGCACACCAGTCGGTCCTCGAGGGCTGCCCCGAGGCCGTGGTCGAGCTGGGGACGATGGAAACCCATCCGGAGTTCTCGCCCCTCGCCCGCGTTGTGGCCACCGGCCGGTCCCGCTTTTACCGGGTCACCGACCCCGACCTTGTTGCCTGGATCACCGACAGCCCGCCCAGGGCCGCCCGAATCCGCGACTTCGGGTTCCACTCGATCATGGTCGTGCCGCTACGGGCCCGCGGGACCACCCTTGGCGCGGTCATGTTCGCCCGCCACCGGCGTCCGGAGCCGTTCGAGCAGGACGATCTGATCCTCGCCGAGGACCTGTGTGCCCGAGCGGCTCTCTCCATCGACAACGCCCGCCGTTACACCCGCGAACGCACCACGGCCGTCACCCTTCAACGCAGCCTCCTCCCGCAGGGTCTCCCCGCACAGACCGCGGTAGAGGTCGCCTCCCGCTATCTGCCCGCGGGCTCCGGCGTCGGGGTGGGCGGCGACTGGTACGACGTGATCCCGCTGTCCGGCGCGCGGGTCGCCCTGGTCGTCGGTGACGTCGTCGGCCACGGCATCCACGCGGCCGCGACCATGGGCCGGCTACGTACCGCCGTGCGCACCCTCGCCGACGTCGACCTCGCCCCCGACGAGCTCCTCACCCGCCTCGACGACGTGGTCATCCGCCTCAGCGCCGAGGAGAACACCCTCGTGGAAAGCGCCGTCAGCGGTATGACCACCGGCGACATCGCGGCCGACGACATCGCATCCAGCGATATAGCAGCCACCTGCCTGTACGCGGTCTACGATCCGGTCTCCCGTATCTGCTCGATGGCGCGTGCCGGTCACCCCCCGCCGGCCGTCGTCACGCCCGACGGCACCGTGGACTTCCTGGACGTACCAGCCGGCCCCCCACTCGGCTTCGGCGGCCTGCCCTTCGAAGCCTGGGACATCCAACTACCCGAAGGCAGCCTGCTCGTCCTTTACAGCGACGGCCTGCTCAAATCTCACGGCCGCGACATCGACACGGGTCTGGGTGAGCTGCGGGGTGCCCTGACTGGTCCCGTGCGCTCGTTGGCGACCATCTGCGACACCGTGCTGGCGACCCTGCTGCCTGACCGTCCCACGGACGATGTCGCCCTGCTCGTTGCCCGGACCCGTGCCCTCGACGCCGGGCAGGTCGCCTCCTGGGGGTTGTCCGACGATCCGGCCATCGTCGCGCACGCCCGCGCGCAGGCATCCCGTCAGCTGACCGTCTGGGGACTGGACGAAGCCACCTTCACTACCGAACTGGTCGTCAGCGAACTCGTCACCAACGCCATCCGCCACGCCCGCATCCCCATCGAGCTGCGGCTGATCCTGGACAGCGGCATCATCTGCGAGGTCTCCGACGCGAGCAGCACCGCCCCGCACCTGCGGCGGGCCCACAGTTTCGACGAAGGGGGACGCGGCCTGTTCCTCGTCGCCCAGCTCACGACGCGCTGGGGCACCCGTCATACCCGCAGTGGCAAGACCATCTGGGCCGAGCAGCCCCTCCCCACCGGCTGACACCCCTGACCTGTGACACCGAGGTGCGGGAGCACCGAACTCCAGTCCGCGTCCGTTCCCAGACTCCCCGGAAGTCGACGATCATCGGCGGCCTGTCACGGCCAGGGGATGTCAGGGACGGGGCTGTCACGGCCGGGGGATGTCACGGCCAGGGGATGTCAGGGACGGGGAATGTCAGGGACGGGTGACCGGACTGTCGGCGAGCGCGCCGGAAACGACCGAGGCGAACATTGCCAGGCCGTCCGAGCCGGGGCCGGTCAGCGGTTCGACCGCATGTTCGGGATGGGGCATCAGCCCGACAACCGTGCCTTCGGCGTTGCAGATGCCCGCTATGTCGCCGACCGATCCGTTCGGGTTCCCGCCGAGATAGCGGGCAATGATCCGGCCTGCGCCTTCAAGCTCGGCAAGGGTCGTCGGACCGGCCACGTAGCGGCCCTCGCCGTGCTTCACCGGGATGACCACCTTCTCGCCGGCCGAGTATTCCGACGTCCACACGGTCGTGGTGTTCTCGATCCGTAGTGGCTGATCCCGGCAGACAAAATGCAGGCCGGCATTTCGGGTGAGCGCCCCGGGCAGCAGTCCCACCTCGCACAGCACCTGAAATCCGTTGCAGATACCGAGGACGGGCAGTCCGTCACGGGCCGCGTTCACGATGGCGTCGACCATCGGAGAGAAGCGCGCGATCGCGCCGGCGCGCAGGTAGTCGCCGTAGGAGAATCCGCCGGGCAGGACCACCGCGTCCACACCGGACAGTTCGATGTCGCCGTGCCAGAGTGCAACAGCTTCGCCGCCGGCGAGGCGGACAGCTCTGGCGGCGTCCCGGTCGTCCAGCGAGCCTGGGAATGTCACCACCCCAATCCGTCGCGTGACCGGCGTTGTGTTGTCGACCGGTACGTCCTGGTCGCTGTTCATGCCACCTCATCTGGTCGTCCCGCGATCTGGTCGTCCCGCGATCTGGCCATCCCGAGATCTGGCCGTGGCGCGGTTCCCGGGTGCGCCCGTTGATCGGCTCGACCGGGCAGTGGGTACCGAAAGTGTATCGGCGATCAGTCGACGACCCGGTGTTCATGATCGGCTGTGATCGGCTGTGATCGGCTGTGATCGGCTGTGATCGGTGCTGGTGGGTCGCGGCGGGTCGTGGTCAGCGGTGGGCCGTTGCGGACAGCGGTCTGCCGTCGGTCCACGATCCGCACCGGGTGGCATGCCGATCGAGCCGGTTCGCCGGCGCGCTCTCGTCCCACAGAAGCAGTTTTTCCAGATGAACCCGAGTGCCGCGGGTCGGCTCGTGCACCGTGTCGAACCGGACGTCATCCATGAGCGCGCGCATCACACAGATTCCACGGCCGTTTTCGCAGACCGTTTCCTCGGCAGGCACATCCATAATCACGGTGTCCGTGTCGAGCAGGTCGAAACCACCTCCGTTGTCCACCACATCGATGACCGCCGCCTGGCTGTCGACGTCAGCGAATACCTGATACCAGTCGTCAGCCCGGGCATGCTGCAAGACATTGGCACACGCCTCGGTCAGCGCGAGTCCGACGTCGTCGATGCAGTCCTGATGCACGCCGAGAACCTTCAGCGACTGGGCGCACATCCGACGGACGACGGGAATGGAGATCTCCTCGCGGGGGAGGGACAGCGAAAATCTGATCTCCATGTCGGCAGTGGTACCCCGGCAAGTGACCACTAACCGACTTGAACTCCTTCGGGCAGGACGGCCGGGGCGAGGTGGCGAGGTGGCGAGGTGGCGAACCGCCCGCGACGAGCCGCGGTGGGTCGCCGGGAGATGTCGGTGGCACGTACTAGCCTTGCGGGCGTATCAAGTCCGCCAAGCTGATCCGCCAAACTGAGGAGTGCACGATCGTCCGCCGACAGACCGCCCACCGTCCCGTACCGTCCTATTCCGGGCCTCGCGCGCCCAGCGTCACGTCGTCGTACGCGGCCGGGCCAGGGCCGGATGCTTCCGAGGCGGACGTGGACGCGGCAGAGCATCCGGTCGTCGGGCCGAGGTCACCCTGCCCGTGCGGGTCGGGACGCCGTTACAAGGCATGCCATGGCGTGCGGCGGCGGCCCACGCCTGTACTGCGTCCCTTCGTGGGCCGCGCCGACGAGCCCGATCTGGTGGCCCTGCGTGAACTCGTTCCGAGCGCCACCGCCCCGCTGAAGCTGTCCGCGGGCTTTCTCGCGGAGCATCCCGAGCACGCCGACCGCGTTATCGTGCTCGGAACGATCCTGCCGCAGGCCGCGCCCGCGCTCGTCCGGGACAACGGCGACATCGTTCTCGCCATGCAGACGGGCATCGCCACCAACGACGCGAGCGTCGATATCGCGCGGGCGCTGCTCGCGGCCCTTGAGGGGAAGTACGCAAGCCCGGTGATCCTACCGCCGGCTACGGCGGGGGATCCCGCTGCCGACGCGGGCAGGACCGGTCCGACGCTGCTGGACCTTCTCGACCCGGCGCCGCTGGACATCACCGTCCATCCCGGGTTCGCGTGGTGGCTTCCCCCGGCCGAGGACGGTGGCAGCCTTGACCAGGAGGTCGCCGCCGTCCTGGAACGGGCCAACGCCTCCGTCGTCCCGACCGCTCGGCTGGTCTCGGTGGACGCGGCCTACTGGTGTCGTCCCGGAGAACGGGCACATCTGCGGTGGGTCCAGCCCTACGACGAGGAACTCCTGCTCGACGCCCTCGCCCGGCTGGCCGCTGCCGGCGAACTCACCGTGGGTGACGGATCCCGTTTCATCGGCTCGTTCCGGGCGGACGGCCTCGTCGTCCCGGTGTGGGACCTGGCGCCGGGCGCCGACGCGGACAGCTGCGAGACGCCGGCTGCCACGCTGCGGGACCGGCTGGAGGACGCGGTCGCCGACCTCGGCCCGCTCAGCCCGTCGGAGCGCCGGATGCGTGCCGGCGTGGTCGGCCGGACCCTCACCCTGCGCTGACATGCCGTCCGACATGCCGTCCGATATGCCGTCCGACACGCCCGGTGAGGCGTCCCACGGGATCTTCGACGTGGTAGTGGTCGGTGCCGGCCCGGCGGGAGCCAGCGCCGCCCGCGCGGCAGCCCGGGCCGGGGCCACGGTCTGCCTGCTGGAACGGGCCGAGCTACCCCGCTACAAGACCTGCGGTGGCGGTCTGGTCGGCCTTTCGGTCGATCATGCGGGCGTTGACCTGTCGGGGCTGGTCCGCGGGAGTATCGACCAGCTCACCGTGTCCCTGGACGGCGGGCTGGCCCGGACCCGCCGACGGCCCGGTCGGCCGATGCTGTCGATGGTGATGCGGTCGGAGTTCGACCAGGCGCTGGTCGACTCGGCCCGCGCCGCCGGGGCGGGCCTGCGGACCGGCGTCCACGTCACCGGCCTGCGGGAACAGGCCGAACAGGACGGTTGTGTCGTCGTGTCGGCGCGTGGTGGGCCGGACGTCCGTGCGCGGGTCGTTGTCGGTGCGGACGGCACGTCCGGGCGGACCGGCACCTATGTCGGTGTCCGGTGTGATCAGGTGGACGTCGGTCTGGAAGGCGAGTTCCCGGTCAGCTCCCGCGTCGCGGGCCGGTGGGCCGGTCGGGTTCTGCTCGACTGGGGCCCGGTGCCCGGTTCGTACGCCTGGCTGTTCCCGAAGGGCGACATCCTGACCGTCGGTGTGATCGGATCCCGGGCCGACGGTGGCGCGCTGCGGGGGTACTACGCAGACCTGGTGCGCAGGCTCGGGTTGGAGGGGGTGCGGCCGCTGCACGACTCGGGGCATCTGACGCGGGTGCGTGCCGCCGGCTCGCCGCTGTGTCGTGGCCGGGTGCTGGTAGCCGGGGACGCGGCGGGTCTGCTCGACCCGTGGACCCGAGAGGGAATCTCGTTCGCGCTGCGGTCGGGACGCCTCGCCGGAGAGGCCGCCGCGCGGGCCGCCGCTGGTGAGCTGTCCGCGCTCGCGGACTATCCCCGCCGTATCGAGGCGGTGCTCGGGCCCGAGATGGACGCCGGCCATGAGGTGCAGGCTGTGTTCGTCCGCCGTCCCTGGGTGCTTCACGCGCTGCTGACCTGCGTGCCGGGTACGTTCGGCCTGTTCGGGCGGATCGTGGAGGGCAGGTCCACGGTGGCGAGACAGCTGCGCCGCCCGGGTGTCCGCCGGGTGACCGCCGCAATCACCCGCTGAGCCCTGCCGTGACCCGGCGGAGCCGATCTACCCGGCCGGTGTGGGACGCGAACTTTCCAGCCCGAACCGTTCGGCAACCGCGCCGGCAATTTCCAGGAACGCCTGCCTGGTCGGTTTTCGCATGTCCTCCAGGACAATGCGGCCACCGATTGCCAGGTGCGGGTCATAGGGCACCTGGACGACCCGCCGGGTGCGGGCGGCGAAGTGCTGTTCGAGCGCGGCCACATCCACGGACTCGCCGTTCACCGGGAACGTCGAGATGACCGTCACCGCCTCGCGGACCTGCTCGGCGTACCCGTGCGCCTCCAGCCAGTCCATCGTGGCGCTGGCGGAAGAACCGCCGTCCGCGCTGGAACTGCTGACAATCACCAGTGTGTCGGCGAGTTTCAGGACGGCGGGCATGGCGCTGTGCAGAATCCCGGTGCCGCAGTCGGTCAGCAGAATCGAGTAGTGCCGCTGCAGGATGTCATCGACAGCGAGGTAGTCGGTGTCGGCGAACGCCTCCGAGATCTCCGGGTCGTTCGCGGACGCGAGGACCTCAAGGCGGCTGTCGGACTGCGACAGGTACCTGCGCACGTCCACGTAACGGTGGAGTGAGCCGGCGTTGTCGAGCAGGTCCCGGACGGTGTTCGCGGACGTCCGCGGTACCTTCGCGCCGAGCGTTCCCCGGTCCGGGTTCGCGTCGATCGCGACGACCCGGTCTCCGCGCAGGCTGGCCAGGGCCGACCCCAGGGCCACGGTGGTGGTGGTCTTTCCGACACCGCCCTTCAGGGACATGACCGCGATCCGGTGGCAGTCGTACAGCGGGGTGCGGATGTGCGTGACGAGCCGGCGGTGGCGGGCCTCGTCGGCGGAGGGCCCCAGGTTGATCGTCCCACCGGAAGCCCTGAAAATCACCTTGCGCCAGCCGCTGGATGCGGTGTCCGGTGGGGTCGGGAGCAGGGCGCTGGTCAGCAGCCGGTTGGATGCGCCGCCAGGTTGGCGCATCCCGTCCGGCCTGCCGTTCGCGGCGTCGGTGTGGGCAGGCAGGACGCCGGTGGGCGGTGGCGCCGGATACTCGGTGCTGGGGTAGGAGTTGTCCGGGTACGGGGGACCCGGCTGTGATCCTCCGGAGTAGGGCAGACCGGGGAATGCCGGCCCAGGCCCCTGCCCATCGGGGTAACCACGGCCGTTGTCGCGGTAGAGCGGTGGGATACCCGGCTGGTCCAGCGACAGTGCCGCTGTGGCCGGACCAGCCGGTTGCTGGGCCGACGGTGCCTGGGCCGGGTAGTCCGCCGAGATGGGCGGATATGACAAGTGATCTTCGCTTTGAAGGGGTGCGCCGACCGTCACGTCCGGGGTGCCGCGTGGGACACCCAGTGGATCGGCGGAGTCGAAGTCCGGCGGGTACCGGGTGTCGTCCGGGTACTGGGTATCGTTGTGGTAATCCGGCGCCTGTGGATGGACGGGGCTCACGTAACCGGTCTGTTCGTGGACGAGGTTGTATCCGCTGTTGTGGGTGTCCCGGGCATCGAGGGGTCTTCCGGGTGGTGGTACGGCTGGCGGCGCGGGAGTCCGTCCGGCGCCGTCCGGGCGCTCCTCGTGCCGGAACGGAACGACGGAAACCCGCTGGTCGACCTGTGTTGGACCGAAGCCGGCGGACCCGGGGAGATGAGGCGCGGGTACCTGGGGCGGCGCTGACTGGGGCGGTGGTGACTGGGGCGGTG
>NZ_CAKKTK010000012.1:49076-79464 GCF_920656135.1 Frankia sp. Cppng1_Ct_nod
CCGTAACCGTCCCGTGCCGTCGATGATCGGTCTGGGGTACCACCCGGCGGTGATGCCAGGGGTGATCCAACGCAACGTCCTGGAGAACCCGGCCTGGTACACCGCCTACACGCCGTATCAGCCGGAGATCTCCCAGGGACGGCTGGAAGCACTGCTCAACTTCCAGACCATGATCGCAGATCTGACCGGTCTGGCGGTGGCGGGGGCTTCGTTGCTGGACGAGTCGACCGCCGCTGCCGAGGCCATGCAGCTGGCACGTCGGGCGGCTCGGGGACGGGCGTCCACGTTCGTCGTCGATGCGGACACGCTGCCGCAGACGACAGCCGTGATCCGCACCCGTGCCGAGGCGCTCGGGATCGACGTGGTGGTCGCCGCGGACCTGTCGGCCGGTATCCCGGAGAACCTCGCGGACTCGGCGTTCGGTGTCCTGCTGGCCTATCCGGGCGCGGGCGGTGGTGTGCGGGACCTGCGAACCGTGATCGCGCAGGCCCACGAAAGTGGGATCATCGTCGCGGTCGCGGTCGATCCGCTGGCTCTCACGCTGCTGGTTTCGCCCGGTGAGCTCGGCGCCGACATCGCGGTCGGCAGCACCCAGCGGTTCGGTCTGAGCCTGGGCTTCGGCGGTCCGCACGCGGGTTTCATCGCTGTCCGGGACGGCCTGCAGCGGTCGCTGCCGGGACGGCTCGTCGGCGTTTCCGTGGACGCCGACGGCCACCGCGCCTACCGGCTGAGCCTGCAGACCCGTGAACAGCACATCCGACGGGAGAAGGCGACCAGCAACATCTGTACCGCGCAGGTGCTGCCGGCGGTGCTGGCGTCGATGTACGCGGTCTACCACGGTCCGGAGGGCCTCGCCGCGATCGCGGAGCGGGTGCACGACCACGCGGTCCGCCTCGCCGCCGGGCTGCGTGCCGGCGGCGTCGAAGTCGTCCATGACCACTTCTTCGACACGGTGCTCGCGCGGGTGCCGGGTGGTGCGGCCGAGGCGGTTGCGGCGGCGCTGGCGGGCGGGCTGAACCTGCGTCTGGTCGACGTCGACCATGTCGGTGTCTCCTGTAACGAGACGACACTGGACGCAGACCTGCACGCCGTGTGGGCGGCGTTCGGCGTCCGAGCGTTGCCGTTGCCGGGGGTGTTGACGCGAGCACGGGCGGATGCCACCGGAACAGGAACCGGTGCCGGTGTCGGTGGTACCGGCAGCGGCGGCGGCAGCAGCATCGGCATGATCGGTATGGGCTCGGCGATTCCGGCGGAGCTGTCGCGGACCAGCGGCTACCTCGACCATCCGGTGTTTCATGCGCACCGTTCCGAGACGGCGATGCTGCGCTATCTGCGCCGTCTTGCCGACAAGGACATCGCGCTGGACCGGGGCATGATCCCGCTTGGTTCCTGCACCATGAAGCTGAACGCGACCACCGAGATGGCGGCCGTGACCTGGCCGGACTTTTCGGAGATCCACCCGTTCGCGCCGCTCGACCAGGCCGCCGGCTATCTGGAGCTGATCCGTGACCTTGAGGCGTGGCTCGCAGCCATTACCGGGTACGCGGCCGTGTCGGTGCAGCCGAACGCGGGGAGCCAGGGCGAGCTTGCCGGGCTGCTGGCGATCCGCGCCTACCATCGTGATCATGTGCCGCCGGGGGCGCCGGACCGCGATGTCTGCCTGATCCCGTCGTCCGCGCACGGAACGAACGCGGCGAGCGCGGTGATGGCCGGGATGCAGGTCGTCGTGGTGACCTGTGACGCCGACGGAAACGTCGATCTCGCTGATCTGGCGGCGAAGGCCTCGGCGTATTCCGACCGGCTCGCCGTGCTCATGGTGACCTACCCGTCGACGCATGGTGTCTACGAGGAGGGCATCGGTAAGGCGTGTGACCTGGTGCATTCCTGCGGCGGCCTGGTCTACGTGGACGGCGCGAACCTGAACGCACTGGTGGGGCTCGCGCGGCCCGGGGCGTTCGGCGCGGACGTGAGCCACCTGAACCTGCACAAGACGTTCTGCATCCCGCACGGCGGCGGTGGCCCGGGGGTCGGTCCGGTCGCTGTGGTTGAGCGGCTCGTGCCCTACCTGCCCAACCACCCGCTGCGGCCGGAGGTGGGTCCGCCCACCGGGATCGGCCCGATCTCGGGGGCGCCGTGGGGGTCGGCGGGCATCCTGATGATTCCCTGGGCGTACATCCGGCTGATGGGTGCGGACGGCCTGCGCCAGGCCACGTCGGTGGCGGTCCTCAACGCCAACCACATTGCCCGCCGGCTCTCGTCCCACTACCCGGTTCTCTATACCGGTCGTGATGGACTCGTCGCGCACGAGTGCATCCTCGATCTGCGCCCGTTGACGAAGCGGACCGGGGTGACCGCGGAGGACGTGGCCAAGAGGCTTGTCGACTACGGTTTCCACGCGCCGACCATGTCGTTCCCGGTACCCGGGACGCTGATGGTCGAGCCGACCGAGAGCGAGGACCTCGGCGAGATCGACCGGTTCTGCGAGGCGATGATCTCGATCAGGCGGGAGGCGGACCTGGTGGGCAAGGGCGCCTGGCCGGTGCACGACAATCCGCTGCGCAACGCCCCGCACACGGCGGCCATGCTGCTGGTGGACGAGTGGACCCACCCGTATTCACGGTCCGCGGCGGCCTACCCCGTGCCCTCCCTGCGGGAGTCGAAGTACTGGCCACCGGTGGGTCGGATCGACGGCGCCTACGGTGACCGCAACCTGTTCTGCACCTGCCCGCCCGTCGAGGAGTACACCGAGTCCGGCGCGACCCCCGCACACGTGCACCCGGCCGACTCCGACGCCGCGTCGGCCAGGGCCGGCGCGCCCGGATAGGTCTGGCGTGCCCGGGTCAGATCCCGGGTGCGACCGCCAGCGCCGAGTCGAGGACGCGCTCCAACCTACCGGAGCGGACCTGGTCGATCATTGCGTGCAGCTGGTCGACGCTCATCTGCACCTGCTGGCCGAAGTCGTCCACCAGGACGACCCGGCGCTCGGCCGGGGCCTCGTGGTCGACGAAAAGCTGTGGGCAGCCGCAGCTGCATTTCCTGGAAAACGTCACCAGATGCTGTCGGGCCGCTCCGGAGATGTCTGCTGCCTGGCCGGTCGAAGTTCCGTCGGTCATGTCCTCACCCCGCCTGAGTGGTTGAACCGTCGAACGGATCACCCACCAGCGTAGGGAGTGACGAGGCGTCCCGAGCATGTTTCGCCGAAATAACGGCCACGATTCGACGACGCTCAGCCAGGCCCTGGGGGACGCCTGCGTTCGGTGTTTCGTGGCCCCGGGCGGACGGGAGTCAGGCCAGGCCGACGACGTCGATGAGGCGCCGGGCCGCCGCGCCGCCCGAGTCCAGCGCCAGCGCCAGCGCCCGCGGCACGTCCAGGTCGTCCGACAGCGCCGCGTCGACCGCGGCGACGGCAAGCGCCTGGTCCGCGGTCGAACCCGTGCGTCCGGCCGCTGTGTAGAGCTGGTCCACAGTGGCCTCGACCTGGTCGAAGGCGGCCTCGTCGTAGTCCCAGGCGTCCTGCCAGCGTCGCCCCAGGCACAGCAGGCGGACAGCCGCCGGGCTGTGACGCTCCAGCAGGTCGTCGACCAGCGTGAGGTTCCGCAGCGACTTCGACATCCGCAGTCCGCCGACGCGTACCACCCCCACCTGTAGCCAGGCGCGGGCAAACGGTGCCACCCCGGTTGCCTGTTCGGCGAGCAGCGTCTCCACCGCGTGATGGGGGAAGCACAGGTCCTCGCCGCCGGCATGCAGGTCGACGCTGGACCCGAACGTGTTCAGCACCATGGCCGCGCACTCGGCGTGCCAGCCGGGACGCCCGGGACCCCACGGGCTCGGCCAGCTCACCCGGGTCTGTCCAGGTCCGGCCGTGCCGTGGACGTCGGCACCGCCGGCCCGCCAGACGGCCACGTCGAGCGGATCGTCGCGCCCGGGGTCGTCCGGGTCGTCGTTGAACTCGGCGGCGAGTTTGACGGCCTCGTCCGGGCTGAGCCCCACCCGTGCGGCGGCATCGGCGGTGCGTGCGTAGACGGTGCCGTCACGCAGGTAGGCGTGTCCGGCGGCCAGCAGGGCCTGCCCGAGCTCGATGACATGCGTGACGGATGCGCGGGCGGTCGGTTCGTGGTCGGGTGGGCGGACGCCGAGCGCCGCCATGGTCCGGTCGAAGGCGAACCGCGAGATCGCGGCGACCTGGTCGTAGGGCATCCCGACCCGGCGGGCCTCGGCGAACATCGCGTCGTCCACATCGGTGATGTTGCGTGCCACCTCGACCGTGACGCCGATCGAGCGCCAGACCCGGACGACAAGGTCCGTCCACAGGTAGGTCGAGGCGTGACCGAGGTGCGTGACGTCGTAGGGAGTGATCCCGCATACGTACAGCCGGGCCCGCCCGACGACCGGCAGCGCGATGCCGGTCAGCCGCAGAGGACCCCGGGCAGGCACTCCGACGGAATCCATCCGCGAAGCATCCCACCTCGCCCCGTCGGGCGAAACGGAAAAGGCGTTCCGGTCGATCTCGCTCGGGTGGCCCGCCGGCCTGGCCGGTATCCGGGGGCGGCGGATGTCAGGGGCAGGCTTCCTCGAACTTGACGATATTGAGGGTGACCGGGTTGCCGAGGGAGTACGGCCTGCCGGCGGCCGGTGAGGTCGAGCAGATCTTCCAGTTGCTCTCGACGATCGCCACCCGCTCCTTGCCAGTGGCGTCATGGAGCGTGATGCTCGCATTGTCGCCGAACACACTGCGGGCGACCTTCACGGAGCGGCCGGTGAGGTTCGGCATGGTCGCGCCGATGGTGGGGACCGTGGCGTCGACGGCGCCCGCGGCCGGGCAGGTCTCGTCGAGATGGACCACGCCGAAGTCGACCCTGGTGGTGACCGGATGCGACCCGGCGGCCGGCGACTGGTCGCAGACCTGCCAATCCCGGTCGAGTATCTGGGCGCGACCACGCCCGAGCGCGTCATGGGACGTCAGGTGCTTGAAGCCGGCGGCCTGCGCGGTGTCCTGCGCGAACTGCAGCCCCTTGCCGACCAGGTTCGGCAGTGTCCCGGCCGCGGTTTCGTGGGTGCCGGAGCCCTGGCCGGGCGTGGATCGGCCGGCTGCTTTCGAGCCGATGCCGCCACTCGCGCCACAGCCGGTGAGAGCGAGCGCCACCGCGGCCGGGAGTGCGACGGCCGCCAGCGTCGCACGGCTGAGGACGGCCCGTGTCTGCCACCACTGTCCTGACACCTTGTCAGAATGACGTCATTCGCACTGATCGAAAATGGCTAGCCGGATTTTTCCTCCGACTCCTGGCCGGTCATGAAGTCCACGGGGCCCTGGTAGCCACAGCGAACCAGGACGTCGAGCATCTGCTGGTCGAACAGCGCGCTCGCGTCACCCATCACCGGTGGGAGGTGGCCGAACAGCTCCAGGGACAGGAACCCGTGCAGTTGCGTCCACACGATCAGGCAGGCGGCGAGCCCCTCCGGAGAGATCGGGTTGTTGGTCTTCTCGCGCCATGCCTCGACCTTGTCACGCAGGGCCGGGGTCAGCTCCACCGCGAAATGCGACGGGTCGAGCAGGCCGGCGGTGATCGCTTCGGTCATGCAGCGGAACAGCACCGCGACCGCCCGGTCCGTGTTGGGGCATGGTTCGTCGCAGGGAGGTGTGCAGTCGGGTACCAGCGTTCCGAAGAGCAGCATGTACTCGGTGACGTGCTCGTGCGACCACTGACGGTATGTGCGGGTGACGCTCAGCCAGCGTCGGGAATGGTCGTCGGAGGGCGCCAGCGCGAAGGCGTCCTCCAGTGCGTCGGCCAGGGATCCGAACCCGTCGGCTATGAGCGCCGCGATCAGTTCGTCACGGCTTGCGAAGTACCGGTAGAGCGCGGATGGCGTCAGGCCCATCGTCCGGGCCACCGCTCGCAGTGACACCCCGGCCGCGCCGTGCTCGTTGAGCTGGTCACGGGCGGTCTGTTTGATCTCATCGATGGTCGCGAGCCGGAGGCGCTCGCGTCTCGATGCCGGCGTGGTCACCCCAGCCATGCTGGTCCAGTCAGTGAACGGCGTCAACTTTCTGGGCGATATGTCTTGACGGTGGCCGGTGTATGCGAACACTGTTCTCTGGAGCGATGACAACTCTCTGGAGGTCCGGGTGTCCGCAAGCCCCGTGCGTATGGTCACGCATCGTCCCAGACTCGTCCTGCTGGTAACCCTGCTGGTCGTGGCCGCGGCAGCCGTGGTCGGTGTAGGGGCGTTCGGCAAGTTACTCACCGGCGGATTCGACGATCCACGGTCGGACTCCACCCGGGCCGCGCAGGTGGTGAAGGCGCGTTTCGGCGGGCAGCGCAACCTGGTGCTCCTGGTCACCGCCGGCGTGGGAACGGTCGACGACCCTGCCGTGGCCGCCGCCGGTAGCGACATCACCCGGCGGCTGGCGGCCGAGCGGGGGGTGGACGGGGTGGTGTCCTACTGGGACGGCGGTGGCGTGGCGCTGCGGTCCGTGGACGCCAGGCATGCCCTGGTCGTGGCCCATGTGGCGGATAACGACCGGGCCAAGGAACTCGTGACCCGGTACGAGAAGGCAACGGGCGGCGGTGGCCTGGTTACCGTGACGCCAGGCGGCCAGGCGGCCACCAGCAAGGACATCAACAGTCAGGTCACCTCCGACCTCGCCGTGGCCGAGTCGCTGGCTATCCCGGTCACCATGGTGCTGCTCGTCATCGCCTTCGGTGGCGTCGTCGCCGCGCTACTGCCGCTCGTCGTCGGTGTCGTCGGCATTTTCGGTGGGCTTGCCATCCTGTCCATTCTGGGCAGCCTCACCGATGTCTCGATCTTCGCGGTCAACCTCACCACCGCTCTCGCGCTGGGCCTGGGTATCGACTACTCCCTGCTGGTGGTCAACCGGTATCGCGAGGAACTCGCGGCCGGTCACCACCGCGCCGACGCGGTCACGACCACCATGCGTACCGCCGGTCGGACGATCATCTTCAGCGGCGCCACCGTGATCGTGGCCCTCGCGGTCATGCTCGTCTTCCCCCCGTACTTCCTGAAGTCGATGGCCTACGCCGGTATCGCGGTGACCGCCTTCGCGATGGTCACGGCGGTCGTGTCACTACCGGCACTGCTCATGCTGCTCGGCCCGCGGGTCAACGCGCTCAAGGTCGGCCGGTCACGGTCCGGGCCGGGCCAGGCGTCCGAATCGGCCGTCTGGCGCGCGGTCGCGACCCGTGTGATGCGTCGGCCGGTGCTCGCGGCGGTGCCGGCCATCGCCGTGCTGCTGACGCTCGGATTCCCCTTCCTGCACGTCTCGTTCGGCACCCCGGACGACCGGGTGCTGCGCGACACCGCGTCGAGTCGGCAGGTCGGCGATGTCATCCGGGAGGACTTCTCCTCCGACGTCGCCGCAGCCACAACCGTCGTCGTGAACGGTCCGACAGCCACCTCCGGGCTCCCCGCGTACGCGGGCGAGCTGTCCGCGCTGCCGCACGTGGCCCGGGTGAACAGCGCCGCGGGTATCTACGCGGCCGGTCGGCAGACAGCGCCCGCCGGACCGGCCGACGCGAGGTTCTCCGTCGGGGCCCTGACCTACCTTGAGGTGATCCCATCGGTCGACCCCTTCTCCGACGCCGGGCAGAACCTCGCCCGCGCTGTCCGGGCGACCGCCGTGCCGGCGGGAACGTCCGTGCTCGTCGGCGGGCCGTCGGCCGTGCTCGTCGACGGTAAGAAAACCATCGCCGCGAAGCTGCCGATGGCCATCGGGCTGATCGCACTGGCCACGTTCGTCCTGCTGTTTCTGTTCACCGGCAGCGTCGTACTGCCGCTGAAGGCGCTGGTGCTCAACGTACTGTCGCTCACCGCCGTTTTCGGAGCCGCTGTGTGGATCTTCCAGGACGGGCATCTGTCCGGGGTGCTGGGCTTCCTGCCGGGGCCGCTCAACACGTCCATGCTGGTGCTGCTGTTCTGCATCGCGTTCGGCCTGTCCATGGACTACGAGGTGTTCCTGCTTTCCCGGATCAAGGAGGAGTACGACCGCGGCGTGCCGAACGCCGACGCCGTCGCGACCGGCCTGGCCCGCACCGGGCGGATCGTCACCACTGCCGCGGCGCTGCTCGCGGTGACCTTCGTGGCATTCGCGACGTCGTCGGTCACGTTCCTGCAGATGCTCGGTATCGGTACGGCGCTGGCGATCGTCGTGGACGCCACCGTGATCCGAGGGGTGCTGGTCCCGGCATTCATGCGGCTGGCCGGCAATGCCAACTGGTGGGCGCCGCGGCCGTTGCGGGCATTGCACACTCGGATCGGCCTTTCCGAGGCGCCGGCTTCCCCGTCCGCCCCGTAGGAAGACCAGCCGCGCAATCGACCGGAGAGCTGCGATTGACCGGAGACTGGTGAGTCAGGGGGCCGTTTCGGACGCGAAGCGGGCGCGGAGCTCACGTTTGAGGACCTTGCCGGTGATGTTCTTGGGAAGTTCGTCGACAACGTGGACCTGCCGGGGACGTTTGTACCCGGCAAGCCGCGTCCCGCAGGTCGCGACGATGTCGTCGGGATCGATTCGCATTCCGGCACGGGGGACGACAACGGCAACCACGGTCTCACCCCAGACCGGGTCGGGCACGCCGATGACGGCGGCTTCCAGCACGGCCTCATGCTGGTGGAGGACCTGCTCCACCTGGCTGGAGTACACGTTCTGGCCACCAGAAACAATCATGTCCTTGATCCGATCGACGAGGTATACGTATCCTTCGTCGTCCATCGTGGCCACGTCGCCGGTGTGCAGCCACCCGCCGGCGAAGGCGGCGGCGGTGGCGTCCCTGTCATTCCAGTATCCCTTGATCACCAGGTCGCCACGGATGACCAGTTCACCCGGGACGCCGGGAGGGCACCGCCGCATCCGTTCGTCCATGACGGCGACGGCGGTCAGCGGCAGTGCCCGTCCGCACGACTCCAGCAGCCGCTCCTCGCCCGCCAGGGCCCGTGCATGGTCATCCGGGGTCAGGGCGGTCACCCATCCGGTGGACTCGGTCTGGCCGAAGCCGGTCACGAGAACCGTCCCCAGCCGGTCCATCAGAGCGCGGGCCGTGGCGACCGGCATCGGCATTCCGCCGTATCCGAGACTGCGCACCGAGGACAGGTCGTGGCGGTCGATGGCCGGATGTTGCAGAACGAAGGCCGCCATGGTCGGCGCGAGGGAGGTGAGCGTGATGCGGTGTTCCTCGACCAGCTCCAGGAACGTCCCGGCATCGAAGGACCGCATCAGGACGGTGGGTATCCCGCACAGGTGGTATGTCGGCATCTGGAAGGCAGCCGTGTGGCACATCGGAAAGGTCATCAGCATCCGGTCGCGATCCGTCGGTCGGACTGCAAGCATCATCGTCACAGCCGCGTTCACGATGCCCCGGTGGGTGATCATTGCTCCCTTGGGGAATCCGGTCGTCCCGCTCGTGTAGACGAGCCAGGCCGTGTCGCCGTCCGAGATGTCGACGGGTGGTTGCTGTGGCGATGCCGAGGCGACGAGCTCCTCGTAGGGCGTGCCGTACCCGTCGGACGCACCGCCGATCACGAGCGGGTGCTCCAATGTCGGTACCTCGGTAAGCACGGGCCGGATGTCGTCGACGAACTCCCGGTCGACGATGAGTACCCGGGCACCGGCCGCGGCCATGATGCCGGTCCACTCCTTGGGGTGGAGCCGGTAGTTGAGCAGGGTGAGCACCATGCCGGCGGTCGGCACACCGTAGAGGGCTTCGACATAGGCGGGCACGTTGCGGGCGAGGATGGCGACTCGGTCTCCCGGGGACGCCAGCCGCGAGAGTCCGTTCGCCAGACGTAAGCAGTCCGCCTGCAGCTGCGCGAACGTCCGGCGTTCCTTCCCTGCGACCAAGGCCACCCGCTCCGGCCAGTTCGCGGCTCCCAGCGACAACACGTCACCGATCAGCATCTGACGTCGCCTCCACTCGCTTCGGCGCGGTCACCAGCGGCAGTACCTCGCGCGCGACGCGCTCGGCGTTCCGCAGGGACGCGGTGACGTCGTCACCGGCCGGTTGGAAGATCACATGGCGGGCGCCCGCATCCACATAGGCCTGCACCCGCGTGGCCACCTGTTCCGGCGTGCCCGCCGCCGTCACCCGTTCGACCAGCCCGCGCAGGTCTCGCGACCACACCGAGCCGAACATTCGCGCCATTTCCTCGTAGGCGTCCTCGGTCCGGTCGGCAACGCTGACGAAAAGGAACTGGAACCACTCGAAGCCGTCGAGGTCGCGCCCGATCGCGGCGGCCTGCTCGCGAACCGTCCGCACTGTTTGCGCGTACCGGTCGGCGGACAGCAGGTAGGGCATCCACCCGTTGCCGAGAGTCGCGGCCCGTCGCATCGCCGGTGCTTTCGTCCCTGCGATCGCTATCGGCGGACCGCCGGGCTGGGCGGGGGACGGCGAGATCCGAATTCCGCGGAACGGGTAGTGCGGACCGGCCCCGTCGACCTTCTCGCCGGTCCACAGATCCCGCAGGACCCGAATCTGTTCGTCGACCCGGTGGCCCCGGCCGGCGACCGGCACCCCGCAGGCGTCGAACTCCTGCGGATACTCCCCACCGACACCGACCCCGAGAGTCACCCGGCCGCCGCTCACCCGGTCGATCGCCGCTACCTGTTTCGCCACGATCGCCGGCGGATACAGCGGGAGGAGCAGCACGGCGGTCCCGATCCGAGGCCGGTCGGTGAGCGCTGCCAGCAGCCCCAGGGTCACCAGCGCCTCCGGGGTGGGCAGCGGCGCCGCGATATGACCGCTCGCCCATAACGAGTCGATTCCGAGGTTGTCCAACCGCTGGATTTCTTCTTTCTCGCCGCGGGCGTTGAAACCGAACAGCACCCCCTGTTCGATGCCCCCGGCCGGTGCGTCGGTCCCAGCGGTCCGTCTCATCGTCACCTCCCGAAATCACTTTATAGGTGATCTAAATTAGACGATAGGGGCGAGGTCGCCGATATGACGGCCGGGTTCGGCGCCTCTTCCACAAACCGAATCCACCCGCACCGACGCGAGACGGCTACGGGATACCCCGCTCAGTTCAATGCGGCGAGGGCTTGGGTGAGGTCGTCGACGAGGTCCTCGGCGGACTCGATGCCGACCGACAGCCGGACGAGGTCCGCGGGCACCTCCAGCGGTGAGCCCGCGGCCGAGGCGTGCGTCATCCGCCCCGGATGCTCGATCAGTGACTCGACGCCACCGAGGGACTCGGCAAGGGTGAACACCCGCGTCCGCCGGCACACCTCGACCGCCGCCTCCTCGCCGCCGCGCAGGGTGAACGACACCATGCCGCCGAAGTCGCGCATCTGCTTCGCCGCGACCGCATGACCCCGGTCGCCCGGCAGGCCCGGGTAGTACACGGCGGCCACCGCGGGATGCGTCGTGAGCAACGCGGCGATACGGCGGGCGTTCGCGCAGTGCCGGTCCATCCGCACCGCGAGCGTCTTCGCCCCCCGCAGCACCAGCCAGGCGTCGAACGGCCCGGCAACCGCTCCGGTGGCGTTCTGGATGAACCGCAGCCGCTCCCCGAGGGCCGGATCGACCACGACCACGGCCCCGCCGACGACGTCGCTGTGCCCGCCGAGGTACTTCGTGGTCGAGTGGACCGACACGTCCGCGCCGAGGGCCAGGGGCCGTTGCAGGTAGGGCGTGGCGAACGTGTTGTCGACCGCGAGCAGGCCGCCGACGGAGTGGATGAGCCCGGCCAGGGCCTCGACGTCGGCGACACCGAGCAACGGGTTCGTGGGCGTCTCGCACCACAGCAGCCTGGTGGTACCGGGCCGCAGCGCCGCCCGCACAGCTTCAAGGTCATCAAGTGGTGCCGGGGTGTATTCGACACCCCACTCGGCGAATACCCGCGCGAACAGGCGGTAGGTGCCGCCGTAGGCGTCCGATGGGATCACCACGTGATCGCCCGGCCGCAGGACCGTCCGCAGCACGGCGTCCTCGGCGGCAAGCCCGGAGGCGAACGCGAGGCCCACCGTGCCCGCCTCCAGCGCCGCGAGGCAGGTCTCCAGCGCGGTGCGGGTCGGATTGGCTGACCGGGCGTACTCGTAGGCGCCGCGGGGAACGCCGACAGCGTCCTGGGCGAACGTCGACGACGGGTGAATGGGGACGACCACCGCGCCGGTGGCCGCGTCCGGTTCCTGCCCCGCGTGGATCGCGACCGTCTCGAACCCCGCGCCGGCCCATTCACCGGCCGCGTTCCGCTGGTCGGCGCTGTTCTGCCGGGTCACGGGGTGGCCAGGAAGCCGAGCAGGTCGGAGCGGGTCAGGATGCCGACCGGGTTGCCGTCCTCCAGGACGACCGCGGCAGGTGCGTCGCCGAGGACGGCAACCAGCACCGACACCGGCTCGCCGGCACCCACCGTCGGCAGCGGCGGGGACATGTGGGAGGCCACCGGGGCGTCGATCGCGGCACGGTCGGCGAAAACCGCGCCCAGCAGTTCCCGTTCGATGACGGAGCCGGCCACTTCCGCGGAGCGTAGCGGCGGTTCCTGCCTGACCACCGGCATCTGGGACACGTTGTACTCGCGAAGGTAGGAGATGGCCGCGCCCACGGTCTCGTCGGGATGTACGTGCACCAACTCGGGTGGCCCGGTGGTGTCGGCCGCCTTGCGGCCCAGCACCTCGGCGACCGTCGGCTCGTCCGACGGCGGGTCGAGAAAGCCGTAGTCGTACATCCATTCGTCATTGAAGATCTTCGAAAGGTAGCCGCGGCCGGAGTCCGCCAGCAGCACCACGACGCAGCCGTCCGCGTCGAGTTCCCGGGCCACCCGCAGTGCCGCGACGACCGCGAGTCCGCATGAGCCGCCGACCAGCACGCCCTCGCGGCGGGCCAGCTCCCGGGTCATCAGGAACGAGTCACGGTCGCTGACCGCTTCCACCCGGTCGACCACTGTCTTGTCGTAGGTCGCGGGCCAGATGTCCTCACCGACCCCCTCGACAAGGTAGGGCCGGCCACTGCCGCCGGAGTACACCGACCCCTCCGGGTCCGCGCCGACGATCTGTACCTGTCCGGAGCTGACCTCCTTGAGGTACCGGCCGGTTCCGCTGATCGTCCCGCCGGTGCCGATGCCCGCGACGAAGTGGGTGACGCGGCCGTCGGTGGCCTCCCAGATCTCCGGACCGGTGGTGGCGTGATGCGCCGCGGGGTTGTGCGGGTTGGAGTACTGGTCCGGGCTCCACGCGCCGGGCGTCTCGGCGACGGCGTGGCGGGCGACCGAATAGTAGGAGCGGGGGTCGTCCGGCGCGACCGCGGTCGGGCAGACCAGTACCTCGGCGCCGTAGGCCCGCAGTACCGCGCGCTTCTCCTCGCTGATCTTGTCGGGCATGGTGAACACGCAGCGGTAGCCGCGGATGGCGGCCACGATCGCCAGACCCACACCGGTGTTGCCGCTGGTCGGTTCGACGATCGTCGCGCCCGGCCGCAGTTGCCCGGACTCCTCCGCGGCGGTCACCATTGCCAGCGCGATCCTGTCCTTCACGGATCCGCCCGGGTTCAGGTACTCCAGCTTGCCGAACACGGGCGTCGTGATGCCCTCGGTAACCGCGTTCAGCCTGACCAGCGGGGTTCCGCCGACCGCCGCGACCAGGTTGTCGTAGACACGCATTCCGGGTCCTCGCCTTCGCCGCCGGGACCACAGCTTACGCAGCCAGGTCCGTCCGACAGGCCAGACGCTGGATCACCACAGGTGTGTCGACGTCGTGTGGGCCGATCCGGCGGCGGCTGCCGTGGACGCATTCGGTTCACGGGGTGACAGGCAGGTCGAACCAGAGGTATTTGCCCGAGTCGACCGCCACCGCGCCCCAGCTGCCGGCGAGCGCGTCCAGGATGAGCAGGCCGCGCCCGCCCTCGCTGCCCAGGTCGAGGCACTGCCGGTGGGGAAGCGCGACGGAGGTGTCCGAGACCGAGGCGTGGACCAGCCCGGGACGCAGCTCGATCAGTAGCCAGATGGGCGGCTTGCCGTACTTGACGGCATTCGTCACCAGCTCGCTGACCAGTAGTTCCGCCGTTCCGATGATCTTATCGGGCAGATTCGTGGCAGCGAGCTGCTGCCTGAGTACCCGGCGGGCCTGCGGAACGGCGCTGGGTACGTAGGGCAGTTCGACCAGCGTGTGGGTGGCCGAGGGACGGAACGACGATGCATAGGTCACCATGTCCGCTTACACCCCGTTTACATTCATTGATCACCAGGTCCGGCCGGTTACATCCCCGCCGGTCTACCCATAGACGGGCCATTCCAAGCACTTCCGGGCCTTTTGCAGTCATCCGGGGGATGACGACCGGGCATGGATTACCCAGCGCAACAGTACTCGCGGTTCGCGTCACGAATCTGTGCTGATCCTTTCTGAGCCCAGGTTTCTCGGGGCCGGTCGTGGTCGCGCAGCGTCATCCCGGTACGCGGGCTACCAGGACGGCGACATCATCACGCAGCCGCCCGCCCGCGAACCGTTCGGCAGCCGCCCGGACCCGGTCCGCGATTCCCTGGGCGGACATTCCCGCGCAGCCGCGAACGGTCTCCAACAGTCGTTCGTCACCGAACAGCTCCCGGCCGCGGCGGGCCTCGACCACGCCGTCGGTGTAGAGGACGAGCGCGTCGCCGGCCCCGAGCGAAACCCGCACTTCGGGGAAGGCGGCGTCATCGTCGTCGAGAACCCCGAGCAGCGTTCCTGGCTGCGCGACGAAGACGGCCCGTCCATCGGCCCGTGCGACCACCGGCAGCGGATGCCCCGCCATGCAGATCGAGACCACCCTGTCCGCCGTGCGGCCGGCTTCCCGCTGACCGGGCCACGGTTCGCCCGGGGGCCGCAGCTCGGCCGCGGCGAGGGTGCAGAACCGTCCCTGACCTGTGGAGTTTCCGTGGCCGGAGTCCCGCAGTGCACGGTTGAGATCCATCATGATGTCGGGAAGGTTGTTGCGCTGGCCCGCCAGCAGCCGTAGCACGGCCCGCGCGACCCCGGTGACGTTGGCGGCCTCCGCACCCTTGCCGCAGACGTCTCCGATGATGATCGTCCATCCGCCGTCCGGGTTCGGGACGAGGTCGAAGAAGTCACCGCCGACATCCAGCCCGGCCCGGGCGGCGCGGTAGGACGAACCGAGCTCGATCCCGTCGATGTCCGGCAGTTCGGGTGGCAGCAACCCGGCCTGGAGCGCGCCGGCAACCTCCACCTGCTGGCGAAACAGGCGTGCGTTGTCGACAGCGAACGCGGCGCGGCGGGCCAGGTCGGAAAGCAGGTCGATCTCGTCGGCTTCGAAGCTGTTGCCCACAGCGCGGCCGAGGGTCACCACACCCAACACCCGGCGCCGGGCCCGCATCGCGGCGATCACGGTGGGCGAGCCGTTGATGGTGACGACCCGTACGGTCTCGGTAAGTGCCGCTCGTACCTGGGCCAGCATCGGCCCGGCCGGGTCGTCGGCCCAGTCCGACAGGTCGCTGGCCTTGGCCTCGTCGACATGACCGACGGCGGCGATCCTTATCGCGCCGTCCTCGCGCAGCAGGTAGACCGCGCACCACTGGGCCAGCCGAGGCACCGGCAGGCGGGCGAGCAGCGCCAGGCTGCGATCGGTGTCGAGGCTGCCGGCGAGCAGGTCGGATGCTTCGGCAAGGAACGACAACATGCCGATACGTCGTTCCTCCACCCGCCGGAGGTGGGCGCCACCGAGGGCCAGAGCCATCCAACGGGCAACCAGCCGGATCCGTTCCTTGAGGTCGTCGTTGAGGTCGTCGTTGCCGGGGTCAGCAGGGTCGATCCCGGCGGGGCCTTTCCCACTGGACGCGGGCAGGTCCGGTGACCACAGCAGCAGCTCCCCGACGATCCCGTCCCGGGAGTCCAACGGGACCCGGTGGGCATCCCGCTCGGTTCCGGTCGAGCCGAGGGCCGCGACCACGTCCGGTGTGCCGTTCTTGCCCCGACCCGGCCGCCGTACCAGGCCACCGCCCGATGACGGCAGGGCGTCGACGAGCTGTGCGAGCAGTTCACGGACCTCGTCCTCGGCCGACAGCACGGACGCGAGACCCGGTGAGAGTAGTCGCGCCGGGCGCCGCGCCCCCGCCGTTACCCGCGCGGGCCGGATGGCCGGGTGTGCGGCCGGCGCGACCTGGTGAACACCCGCATCCACGTCGGCGGGGGTGCTGAGGCGGAACCACACCTTCTTGCCGGTGTGGTCGTGCTCGGTTCCCCATGCCGTGCTGAGGGCGTCCACCAGTGCGAGGCCGCGGCCGTCCTCCCGCAGGTCGTCGATGTCATCCGTGGCGATACCGGTGGTCGCCCGCGATGTCCCGGCGAGGTCGGCGAGCAGCTCCGGACCGTCCACGGTCTTCATGCCGTAGGTGGCCGGTGGGTTGTTCGTCCGAGCCGGATTGGCTGCCGGTAAACCGCCCAGCGGCACGGGGTGGCGGTCGCTGACACCGACGAGCAGGCCGCCGGCGTCGTGCCGGATCTCGACCGTCGTGTCCGTGCCGGCGTGGACGACCACGTTGGTCACGAGTTCGGTCACCAGCAGCAGGACGGTGTCGACAAGGTCCGGGTGGAGGATGCCATGGAGGGTGTCGACGACGAACCGACGGGCCGACCGGGGAGAGTCGGTGGCCGGAGGAAGCGTCAGGGTGCGGCGGAGTCCCTCGTCTCCGAGCACGGGAATCATGCCGGTCAGTGTCTCCTGTGCTGTCCAGCTCTGAGGGATTGGCCATGGGGCGCCGACTCTGGGACGGCCTGTCCGGCACTCTGAGGACGGGTCCGCCGATATCCGTCGAGTGGGTCCTGGCGGATACTGACGGCGAGCACGGCCGGAACCTTGATTAACGGCCGCTGATCGGTTCCGATAGTCGGCCACATGCGAGAGATTCCCGCGGATGCGGGTTTGGAGGGCTCCACCATGACGATGGTGTCGGAATCCGCGTCTGTGGACGACCATCTCATCGAGGATTTGCTGGATGCCCTGACCGCGTTGTGTCTCGGTGACTTCTCGGTACGACTGGGGGAACGGACCGGTCGCGGTGCGTTGCTGGCCGAACGTTTTGACGAGCTCGCCGGCGTTCAGGAGCAGCACTGCCTCGAGCTGGAACGGGTCAGCAAGGTGATCCGGCGGGATGGTCGGCTGACCGAGCGGATGGCCGACCTCGGGTACGAGGGCGGCTGGACGCGCTCGAACCATGCGGTCAACTCGCTCATCGATGACCTCGCCCGCCCGACGCACGAGGTCGCGCGTGTGATTGAGGCGGTCGCGGAGGGTGATCTTTCGCAGCATATGGCGCTCGAGATCGCCGGCCAACCGGTGCGGGGTGAGTTCCTGCGGATCGGTACGACCGTGAACACGATGGTGGGCCAGTTGTCGTCGTTCGCGGACGAGGTCACCCGCGTCGCGCGCGAGGTCGGTACCGAGGGCAACCTGGGTGGGCAGGCGCGGGTCAAGGGCGTGTCCGGGGTGTGGCGGGACCTGACCGAGTCGGTGAACTCGATGGCGGGGAACCTGACCAGTCAGGTCCGCAACATCGCCCAGGTCACCACCGCGGTGGCCCAGGGCGACCTGTCCCAGAAGATCACCGTGGACGCGCGCGGTGAGATCCACGAGCTGAAGTCGACCGTGAACACGATGGTGGATCAGCTGTCGTCGTTCGCCGACGAGGTCACCCGCGTCGCCAAGGAGGTCGGTACCGAGGGCAACCTGGGCGGGCAGGCCACGGTGAAGGGCGTGTCCGGGGTGTGGCGGGACCTCACCGACTCGGTGAACGTCATGGCCGGAAACCTCACCACGCAGGTCCGCAGCATTGCCGAGGTCGCGGCAGCGGTAGCCCGCGGTGACCTCACCCGCCAGATCACCGTGGATGCGCGCGGTGAGGTCGCGGGCCTCGCGCACACCATCAACACGATGGTGGATCAGTTGTCGTCGTTCGCGGACGAGGTCACCCGCGTCGCCTGGGAGGTCGGTACCGAGGGCAACCTGGGCGGGCAGGCGCATGTGCGGGGCGTGTCCGGGGTGTGGCGGGATCTGACCGAGTCGGTGAACTCGATGGCGGGGAACCTGACCAGTCAGGTCCGCAACATCGCCCAGGTCGCGACGGCGGTCGCGGGGGGTGACCTGTCCCAGACCATCACGGTGAACGCGCAGGGCGAGATCGCCGAGCTGAAGGACACCGTGAACACGATGGTGGATCAGTTGTCGTCGTTCGCGGACGAGGTCACCCGCGTCGCCAAGGAGGTCGGTACCGAGGGCAACCTGGGCGGGCAGGCGCATGTGCGGGGCGTGTCCGGGGTGTGGCGGGATCTGACCGAGTCGGTGAACTCGATGGCGGGGAACCTGACCAGTCAGGTCCGCAACATCGCGTTGGTGACGACGGCGGTGGCCCGGGGTGACCTGTCCCAGAAGATCACGGTGAACGCGCAGGGCGAGATCGCCGAGCTGAAGGACACCGTGAACACGATGGTGGATCAGCTGTCGTCGTTCGCCGCCGAGGTCACCCGCGTCGCCAAGGAGGTCGGTACCGAGGGCAAGCTCGGTGGCCAGGCGACCGTTGCGGGAGTGGACGGGACCTGGAAGGCGCTTACCGACAACGTCAACCAGCTCGCGTCCACGCTGACCACCCAGCTCCGGGCGATCGCGGAGGTGTCGACCGCGGTTACCCGAGGTGATCTCACTCGTTCGATCACGGTGGAGGCCGAGGGCGAGGTCGCGGAGCTCAAGGACAACATCAACCAGATGATCGCCAACCTGCGGGAGACGACCGACAAGAATGCCCAGCAGGACTGGTTGAAGTCGAATATCGCACGCATCGGCAGCAAGATGCAGGGCCAGCGTGATTTGTACGCGGTATGCCAGATGATTATCAGTGAGATGACACCGGCGGTCGGTGCCCAACTCGGTACGGTCTACCTGCTCGACTTCATCGAGGGTGACAAACTGCGGCACGTCGCAGGTTATGGTTCGGCACCGCGCAGGCGTTCCGACGGGACGTTCCTGTTCGGCGAGGGTCTTGTCGGCCAGTCCGCGGTGGAGAAGAAGCGCATCCGGGTCGAGCAGGTCCCCGCCGGCTATCTACACATCCGCAGTGGCCTCGGGGACGCGCCACCGAGTGATCTCGTGGTTGTTCCGGTGCTGTTCGAGGAACAGGTACTCGGCGTGATCGAGCTCGCGTCCTTCACGCCGTTCTCCGAGCTGCATCTGAATCTGGTCGACCAGCTCGTCGGAACGATCGGTGTCGTCCTGAACACAATCATGGCGAACGCGCGGACCGAGGAACTGCTCGCCCAGTCCCAGCGCCTCACCCAGGAACTGCGCTCGCAGTCGGTGGAACTCCAGCGCACCAACAACGAGCTGGAGGAGAAGGCCGCGCTCCTGGAGGAGAAGAACCGGGAAATCGAGATGGCCCGTATCGGCCTCGAGGAGAAGGCTGAACAGCTTGCGCTGTCGTCCCAGTACAAGTCGGAGTTCCTGGCGAACATGAGCCACGAGCTCCGCACCCCGCTCAACAGTCTGCTCCTGCTTGCGAAGCTGCTGGCCGACAACTCCGAGTCGAACCTCACCGCCAAGCAGATCGATTTCGCCGAGACCATCCACTCGGCCGGTTCGGAACTGCTCGGCCTCATCAACGACATTCTCGACCTGTCAAAGGTCGAGGCCGGCAAGATGGATGTCGAAGCCATCACCGTCCGTACCACGACCCTGTGCGACACGGTTGCGCAGGTATTCGGCCCGATGGCCGAAGAAAAGGGACTGTCGTTCGAGGTGACGGTCGCGAACGACGTCCCCGAGGAGTTCGTCACCGACGAGCAGCGTATTCAGCAGGTGCTGAAGAACCTGCTGTCCAACGCGGTGAAGTTCACCGACTCCGGCGAGGTGCGTCTGGATGTGACGGTTGCCCCCGCGGACGTCGCCTTCACCACGCCGAGCCTGTCCGCCGCACCCGTGGTGCTGGCGTTCAGCGTTTCAGACACCGGTATCGGCGTGGCGGCCGACAAACTCCTCATGATTTTCGAGGCGTTCCAACAGGCGGACGGGACGACGTCACGCCGTTACGGCGGTACCGGACTCGGGCTGTCCATCAGCAAGGAGATCGCGAGGCTGCTCGGGGGGGGAATCGGTGTTGCGAGCGCGACAGGCCGGGGCAGCACCTTCACCCTGTATGTGCCGTCGGTGATGCCATCGGAGGTACTGCCGGCCGCCAACCCCGGGGAGACCGACGAGATCATCATGCTCTCCGGGGTTCCCGGGGCGGTGGAGCGGCGGAGACTCGCCGGGCTGTCCGGGAGATCGGCGCCGGGTGCGGACCGGCCTGGTGTGACAGGGGGTGCCGCCGTGGGGCAGTCGGCCGTGCGACCGAGGGTACGCGGCGGGTTTCGTCGTGCCACGATGTCGGACGGGGGAGGAACGCCCTTCCTGACCGAGCTGCCCGTGGAACTCACCACTCACCAGCCCTTGGCGGCGCTGGACGAATCCGACCCGCTGGTCGGTTCGACCGTGCTCGTCGTGGACGACGACGTCCGCAACGTGTTCGCGTTGACCAGCGCGCTGGAAATGCACGGCATGCGCGTGCTGTACGCGGACAACGGCCACGATGCGATCCGGCTGCTGCAGGAGGATGGTTCGTCGATCGACCTTGTCCTGATGGACGTGATGCTGCCGGGGCTGGACGGTAACGAGACAACGTCGGCGATCCGGCAGATGCCAGCGTTCGCAGCTCTGCCGATCGTGGTGCTGACGGCCAAGGCGATGCCGGGTGACCAGGAGAAGAGTTTCGATGCGGGCGCTACCGACTACGTGACCAAACCTGTTGATCTTGACCATCTGTTGGGCACGATGCGGTTGCACGTGTAGTTGCACGCGCAGGAGTGGTGGGCCGGCGGCACCCACGGGTGGGCGGTCGGCGAGAACGCGTCCGGGGGCGTTTGTCCACGGGGGTGCGTCGAACCGGGCCGTGCAGAGGTGTAAGGCTGATGCGGTGATACTTCGTGGGAAGGGACCTGGCGGCGTTGTGGTAGACGTTTGTACGGTTACGGTCCCTAGTCGACCACATGGCACGGCAGTGGTTACGCATGGTGAAGGAGGAGGGGGGCGGGTGACCGAGCGCAATGGTGGTCTCGTGGACGCCGGAGACGCCGAGGACGCCCATGGTTCGGAGCGCCCGCGCAGCAAGATCCTTCTGGTGGATGATCGGCCCGACAACCTCATGGCGCTCGAGGCCATCCTCGCCTCCCTCGACCAGGACCTGGTCACGGCATCGTCAGGCGAGGAGGCGCTCAAGCGCCTTCTCGTGGACGACTTTGCGGTGATCCTGCTCGATGTCCAGATGCCGGGGATGGACGGCTTCGAAACCGCGCACCGGATCAAGCAGCGCGGCCGGACCCGGGACACGCCGATCATCTTTCTCACCGCGATCGACCGGGAACCCCACCATGCCTTCCGCGGCTACGCGGTCGGCGCGGTCGACTACATCGCCAAGCCCTTCGACCCGTGGCTGCTGCGTGCGAAGGTCACCGTGTTCGTCGAACTGTTCGAGAAGAACGAGCGGGTCGCGGAGCTTGCCCGGGCGAGGGTCCGGGACTTCGACCTGATGACCGAGGTCGCCGAGCGGTTGTCCGCCCTGGAGGTGTTGCTGGAGGGGACGTCGCCGAGCGTGCCCGAGGAGACGATCGCCGCGGCCGCGGCCGAGGTACGCGGGCTCGTGGCGCGGCTACAGCCGTTCTCCCGGGCGGGCGGTGCGGGTAGGGCCGCCCCTTCCTGACTGTGCCATCCCTTCCTGACTGTGCCGTCGTGGTGTCGACTCTCCGGTTACCCCCCAGTATTACCCTAGGGGGGTAGGGTTGGTGACGGGTCGGTCGGAGGTGCGTGAGGTGAACGGATATGCGGGCAACAAGGATGACTACCTTGCCAGGCTCCGCCGGGTGGAGGGGCAGGTCCGCGGGCTGCAGCGGATGGTCGTCGAGGACAAGTACTGCATCGATATCCTTACCCAGGTCTCGGCGGCGACCCGAGCGCTACAGTCAGTAGCGCTGGGTCTGCTGGAGGACCATCTCGGGCACTGTGTCGCGCATGCCGTGGCGGAAGGTGGGCCCGGCGCCGATGAAAAGGTCCGCGAGGCGTCGGCCGCGATCGCTCGTCTCGTCCGGTCGTGATTGCCTGGTCCTGGTTGTCGTCAGGTACGACGTGTGGAGGCTGCGCTACGTGAACACTTCAACGGTCACCGCGACCTACGGGGTGACGGGGATGAACTGTGGGCACTGCTCCCAGGCGGTGACGACGGAGGTGTCGGCACTGCCCGGCGTCCGGGAGGTCGAGGTCGACGTCGCCGCGGGTGCCATGACCGTCACCAGCGAGCAGCTTCTCGACGAGGCGCTCCTTCGGGACGCCGTCACCGAGGCCGGCTTCGAACTGACCGGAGCGGTTTAGGGCTTGTCTGCCACCTGACACCAGTCCGCGGGGATCCGCGGGTGGCCGCGGACGCGGTGCGGTTGTCGCGGCGGACGCTTGCAACCATCGGCCGTCCTGAGACCTTCCATCGAAGCGATCTTTCGAGGTTCGTGCGATCGGCAAGGCCGGTTCCAAAGTATTGACCTCGAATGATTGTCGAGGCGTCTATACTCCGGGCGAACCATGTTGATCGATGAATCGATCCGATATCTGATCAACGTCCTGGTTGATGTTCGGGGGCACGATGGGATATCAGTTAGGCATTGATCTCGGCTCGGCCAGCACGGTCGTTGCCGTGGTCGACGGCGGCTGGCCGCAGGTCCTGGCCCTGGGCGGTGGGGCCGACATTCCGACCGTCCTCTACGCCTCGCCCGGCGGCGAAATCCAGGTGGGCCGGGCCGCCGAACGCCGCGCGGCCACCGATCCCGGCCGGGCCGTGCGGGGATTCCCGCGACGTCTGGGCGACCCGACGCCCATTCTTCTCGGTGAGGCCGCCTACACCCCCGAGGCGCTGGTTTCGCGCCTGCTGAGCTGGGCCATCGCCACGGCCACCAGGATGCGCAAGGCGTTGCCCGACCATATCGCGGTGGCCTGTCCGACCACCTGGTCGGACTATCGGCGGGACCTGCTCATCGATGCTGTCGGCCAGGTCGACACCGATGTCTCGATCACGGTCTGCTCGTCCGCGGACGCGGTCGGTGCACTTCTCTCCCGTCGTAGCGGGGTGACCCCAGGTGCGTTCGTCGGCATCTACGACCTGGGTGCGGGTTCCTTCGAGGCCTCGGTACTGGCCGCGATGCCCGACGGTTTCCGGCTCGCAGGTACCTCTGGTGGGATCACCCACGCCGGGGGTGCGGATTTTGACGAGATCGTGCTCGCCCATGTGCTGCGTGTGCTCGGTGACGTCGCCACCGGTCTTGACCGGGCCAACCCCGAGACGGCTGCGGCGCTGCGCCGCCAGCGGCAGGAATGCGCCCAAGCGAAGGAGATTCTCTCCGAGGAGGACATGGTCGACATACCGGTCGACCTGCCGGTGGATGGCCTGGCCGGAGCACCGGAATTCGTCCGTCTCACCCGGGAGGAGTTCGAGGCGCTCATCCGACCGACGGTGGACGACACCGTCCGGGTATTTGAGCGTACGTTGCGTTCGGTTCCGGCTATTCCCGCCGACCTGTCGGCGCTCCTGCTGCTCGGCGGCTCGGCCCGGATCCCGTTGGTCGGCCGGACGCTCGCCGAGGCGTTTCCCGACATCGAAAGGCAGGAGATCGGCTCGCCCGGTGACATCGCGCTCGGCGCGGCGCTGATCGCCGCCGAAGGCGTACGCCAGATTGCCCCACCGCTCCAGACGGTGATCATTGCGCCGCCGGCGCTGAGTGTTCCGCCGGCGCTGAGCATGCCGCCTGACCTGAGCGTTCCGAGAGTGCCCGCCGGTGCCGGAACAGCCGCGGTGCCGGTTTCAGCGCCGGATCCAGTCCCTGTCACACCGGTCGAACCGCCCGGCGCCGAGGGCCGGACGAGGCGGCGTGCACTTGCCGGCATCGTCAGCACCCGCCGGAGCATCGTCGCGGTGGCCGCCGCGGTAGTCGTCCTCGCCGTGTCCACGACAGCCGGGGTCGTGGCGTTCGCCGGCGGTGGGTCCTCCTCCACGTCCGCTTCCATCGCCGTATCGGCGCCGGCACCTGGTCCGAGTCGAACGTCGACGGACGCCGTTGCCGGACCGTCCGTCCGCACGGAGAACATCATCCTCGCTTCCGGGTCGAGCGAGGTCTCGCCGATCACCGAAACCGCCTACTCGCTCTTCCGTCAACAGCAGGGTGGCGTGTCGGTTCGCGTCGAATCGACCTCGACCGACGACGGGTTCACCCGGCTGTGCCGAGGTGAGATCGACATAGCTGGCGCGTCCTACGCGTTCAACGGCGGTTTCAAGGGTGATCCTGGCTGTGCCGACCGGATCGCCGAGTTCGAGATCGCCCACAACACGGTGCCGGTCGTCGTCAACCCGCAGAACACCTGGGCACAGTGCCTCACGCTCAGCCAGCTCACGAACATCTGGAAGAAGGGTTCGACGATCACCAACTGGAACCAGATCGACCCGAGCTTCCCGAATGAGCCGGTCGCGTTCTTCGGACCGCCGCCGACGTCTGTTCACGCCCAGGTTTTCAACCACGACGTGAACGGCGCCAGCGACAACGTCCGCGGCTACCAGGCGGTGGAACTGGAAGGGGTCGCGCAGAACGTCGCGCAGAACAGGGACGCTCTGGGCTTCCTCGACTTCCCGACGTTCGAGACGTACGGCAACAGGATCCGCGGAGTGGCACTGGACAACGGCATCGGATGCGTCCCGCCCTCGGTGGTGTCCGCCGGGACCGGCACCTACCTCCCACTGTGCAAACCGCTGTACCTGTACGTGAGCAAGGATGCGCTACGTAAGCCCGCCACGGCCGCGTTCGTCAAGTTCTATCTGAGTCACGGTCAGGACATCGCGTTCAAGGCCCACTCGGTGCCGCGCAATGACGAGACCACGGCGAACAACGTGGGTCTCGCCGGTCAGTTGACCAACGGTGTGGGGCCGGTCAGGACGTAGTGCCGCCTGGGTCCGGCCCAATACCAGGAACTTTAGGTTCTGGTCAGGATTGTGACGACGGTGGGTGGCGGTCCCGTGAGGTGCTTGTCGACCGGCTTCTTGGCGGAAAACGGGGTGCGCTTGGCGCGGCGGACGACGCGGGGGTTGGAGCGGTGACGTTCCGGTAGGACGTGTTCGGTGATCTCAGCGGTCACCACGGCCAGGACCCGGGCGGTCCGGCGGAGGGGGAAAATCGCCCGGCGCACCCTCCCCATGCACGAACAAGACGGCGCCACCTGAGATCATCATATGCCATAACGCGCCGACGACTCGTAGCCGCAGATGTCAGGAGCAATCCTGTTCAGCGCCCGGCAACAAGAGCCCGAACAAGCGCAAGGTACATCGGCGCGTCAGCCCAGGGGCGGAGGCGTCCGATCGTTCGATATCCCCATGACGCATACGCGGCGTGCGCAGGAGCTGCTTCCGGCTCGGGGCGGACAAGAAGGACCACCCGTTGTTCATCCCGGCCGGCAAGAAGCCCGTCATGCAGCGCACGGCCCAGACCGCGCCTGCGGTGGCTGGCTAGCACGGCCAACTCGATCACCGCAAACGAACGATGGCCGTCCTCGGCGGTCAGCTCATCCGGCGCTGGTTTGACGAGGCCTTCCCACCAGCCAGTTTCCGCGGAGAGTGGATGGCCGAACGTCATCCCGACCGGCCTACCGTCGACAGCCGTAGTAACTGCGCGGAACCCGGGAGCCCCAACCCGTCGTGGCCAATCGGCAGCGAACTCGGCTACGTCGTCTGGACCCTCGCAGTACGGCGCCTCGGCGTAGACCTCGGCGTACACCGGCTCGATCAGCTCACGTAACCGCCCCGGGTCCTGCCCGCCAGCATGGACGGTCAGCGTCCACGGGGTGGTCACGCGGTCGCACCTGCGAGGGGATATGCGCGAGCCCACTCCACGAACCCGCGAACTGTCGGCCCGGCGTCCCGCTTGGCCAAGATGTCGACGGCCCGCCCGATCTCGCTGCGGATCCGAGCCGAGTCCACGCCGGCAGTGCGGAGAATCGCCTGACCGGTGATCTCCATCGCTTCGTCCAGGTGCCCGGCCACCGCGAGGACGCGGCCGTGGCCGGCGAGGTAGGCGGCATGGTTACGCGCGAATCGGGGATTCACTGCGGCGACTGCTTCCCGGGCTGCCTGTATCGCGGCGTCAAGGTCGCCGAGGATCTCGGCAGCCTTCATCCTGTGACAGGCAAGATCTGCTTCTCCCCAGAACTCCAGCCAATACGGATCCGCATCCGTGTCGGTGCCGACGAGGTTGTCAGCCTGGGTAAACGCCGACCACGTGGTCTTGTGCTCGCCTTGAGCTGCGTGGCCGACGGCTTCACGGGCGAGCAGGAGAGAGCGGAGGCGGGGGGTGTTGCGGGTTGCCGCGCAGCGCTGCGCCGCGCGGGCGAGGTTGATGACGTCACGAGGCGTCCCAACTGTGGACGCGGCAAGTGACATGCTGGCGAATGCCACGGTCGAGACATCATCGTCATTCACGGTCTGCGCAGCAGCGAGGGCTTCGAGCCACCAGTAGCGGGCGTCGTCTTGGCGGCCGGCGTCGTACGCGAGCCAGCCGGCGTGCTCGGTGGCCTCACCAAGCACTTGGGTAAGGGCATCGCCGGTGGTCGGAGAGTAGCTGGCGTCGAGCGCGCGGCGCATCTGCTGTACCGCCGTGACGGTCAGCCGGTATGCAGCGCCACCACCGTAGGTGTTATCCAGCTCGTACAGCCACTCTAGGTGCTTTCGATATCTCGCGACGTCACTGTCGCCGATCCGGACCAGCGCGTCAACCGCGCCAGGAGGCGAGGCAGCCACCGTCCATGTGGCATCCGGCCAGTCCAGCGCGGCTCCAGTGAGCACGCTCGCGGCGAGCCGGTGAAACTCCCGTCGTTGCACGTCATCATCGTGTATCGCGCTGGACGTTTCGTCCATCACCTCGGGAGCGAGCCCGAGCAGATGTCCGGGAATGCTCAGGCCAGTGGCAATCCTTTGGATCAGGTCGAGGCTCATCACCTGTTCCCGGCCACGCTCGATCGCACTGATCCGAGGTTGCGCTATCCCACCGATCATCTCGGTGAGATCCTGCTGCGTGATACCGGTCCACCGCCGGTAGATCTGGAAAGTAGTCCCAAAGTCACGTTCCGCAAGCGCGATGGTCATATCCGGGCGCTGCCAGAGGTCGGGCGGAGGGTCCCTGCGCTCGCGTGGCATCTGCGTCCCCTCTTCGATCACATCTATTGGTGCGGATCGTAATAGACGGGTCACGTATACGGGGCTGGGATGGAACCCGACGCGCCGATGATAGATCGTCTAATTCGTCAGAACGTGACCGGACGAGAGGTGACCAGAGTGCAGTCGACGCTCTACGCCGTTGGCATTCTGGCGGAACCGCCATCGGGGGGAGCTGGACAGCTCACTGAAATCGTTCTTATGTTCGAAAGTATCTCCGCGGCGAGAACCTACGGCGCCGCACATTGTCCGGGCCGATACATGGTCGCCCCGGTCCGCTTCAACCTGCCTCACGCTGAAGATGCGGGATGGACCGGGCCATGACCTCGTCATCCGGCAAACCCCTACCCCGACGTCTTCCCCGGATACAGCACGCCCGTTTCCACCAGTTGGACTCCTACCGGGTCGTTCCAGCCCAGGTCTCCCTCGGCGACCCGAGGGCTAAGAAGACGTGAACGGAGATGCTGTGCCAGCGAAGCGGCCAAGCGGGACGGCCAGCGCCCGCTACCTGCCACGGCCCGTCCACACTGCCACCCATTCCGACATCCCGCCGGACACTGCGCTGTACGGTCTGGTGGTCTACGGACGGGACGAGAAGCCCACAGAAGTCCGCTTACCGTTCCCAACTGTCTCCGCCGCGGACCACCACGCCAAGAGCCACGGTATCGACGGCCGCGTCGTGCCCATCGTCTTTCCGATCTACCCCAGGTCGGAGACCTGAGACCGGGGTTCCCCGGACAATCCGTGCCGCCCGCCCGGGGAGCCCCGCCACAAACGCGCGCCGGTCCGGCGTGCCCGCCCCTGGGCGTCCTTGGGGAGCGGTGGAGTACGGGCCGGCGCGTGCACCACCGACACCAGAGGAAGGCCGATGCCAGCGCTCCGCGTTGACCCGCTGTTCGCGCTCATTGTCGCGGACGCCTACACCGACCGCCACATAGCCGCCCTCGCAGCGGGCACCGCCGCCGCCGTGCATATCCCAGGTTTCCTCGACGCACCCGCCTGCGCCGTAACCATCGAGAGCATGAATCGTCTCCCGATCGGCGACTACGACCCAACGCGGGTCCCTGTCCGTATCGCCCGCTTCGGCCCGGTGCTTAACGATTACCGCGCATCCGATGGGGTGTTGGACGAGCGCTACTGGCAGGCCGCAAACGCCGCGTGTGTCGCGTGGACGGCGGCGCGTCTTCGCCCCGACCCAGTGGCGATCGCCCTGGCCCGCCTTAGTGCCGCATGGGGCAGCGCGATCGCCCCGGCCACGATCGGTGGACGCCCGGTGTTCGGCGGCACCCTCCGAGAGATCAACGCCGGGGTGCTCGTGCATTTCGACGAGGTAGTTCGCGAGTACCCCGACGGGCTGTTCGACCAGCAGGTGATCGCGCAGTTGGCATTCAACCTGTGGGTTGCCGGACCTGAATCCGGCGGGGAGGCCACGATCTGGCGTCGCCGCTGGCAACCCAAGGACGAGACCCACCGCACAGGCTACGGCTACACTCCCGCGATCGTCCAGGGATGCCAACAGGTGAGCCTCCGCTCATCGGCGGGTGACGCGCTGCTATTCAACTCGGCAAACCTACACGCGGTAGCCGTGAACCCGGGCCAGCGGCGGGTAGCGTTCGCGTTCTTCCTTGGACTGACTGTGACCGGAAACCTAATCTTCTGGTCCTGACGGCATAATTGGAGCCCGTACCGTGACCATCCCCACCTACGGTGACGTCAAGACAGCCTGCGATCGCATCGCCGGACATGTCCGTTCCGTCACCGTCACCCGCGCCGACCCGGGGACAGTCTGCGACGCTGATCTTTGGCTCGTCCTGGAGTTCATGCAATACACCGGATCGTTCAAGGCTCGGGGGGCGGCGAACTTCGTCGCCGCGCATCTGGAAGCCTGCACGATGCCCGACTCCGGGGTGGTCATCGCCTCTGGCGGTAACGCCGGGCTCGCCTGCGCTTGGGCCGCAAAGCGCCATGGCGTGACTGCCACGGTCTTCCTACCCGAGACCGCCCCGCCCGTAAAGGTCGCCAAGCTCCGCGCCTACGACGCCGACGTTCGCCAGGTCGGGGATGAGTACGCAGACGCCTTGGACGCCGCCCACAGCCATGCCGCCACCACCGGGGCGATCGAGTCCCACGCTTATGACAATCCCCTGGTCGCAGCGGGAGCCGGCACGCTCGTACCGGAAATCCTGACAGCGATACCCGACGCGCTGGACACGATCGTGGTCGCGGTTGGCGGTGGCGGCCTGTTCACCGGCGTCACCGTCGCAGCCGACCACTACGGGATCCACGTCGTCGCCGTAGAACCGGTGAATTGCCGGGCACTGAACGCCGCAATCGAATCCGGGCAGCTTGTCGACGTGCCCGTCAATTCGATCGCTGCCGACGCTCTCGGCGCGCGGCGCACCTCTGCCATGGCACTGGAATGGGCAGGGCGCGCCGCAGTCCACTCGGTCCTTGTCCCGGATGAGGCCATCATCCACGCCCGTCACGCCCTGTGGGACCATCGACGACTCGCCGTGGAACACGGCGCCGCAACCGCTCTCGCCGCTCTATTGAACGGCGCATACATCCCGAAAGCCGGCGAGAAGATTGCGGTGGTGCTATGCGGCGCGAACACCGACCCAACGGATCTCGTCTCTTCCCAAGGCCGTTAGCGCATCACTAAAGCCTGTGGCGGTCGGCTGAAGTCGGCCTCTATCCCGCCGGTCCGAGCCCGCCTGTACTCGGATCGCTTCACCCAACTCACAGAAAGAATCAACCATGCACGAGAAGCGCAATCGCACCCACAAGCCCAACCTGATCGACTTCGACCCCGCCGCCGTCGTCGACTGGCAGATCTCCAGCTTCTCCAACGGCGCCGGGGGTATGTGCGTGGAAGCCGGCACCTTCGACGGCGGAGTGGTCGTCCGTGACTCGAAGGACCCGAACGGGCACGTACTGTCGTTCTCCCGTGCCGAGTGGGCTGCATTCGTTGATGGCGTCGAGAACGGCGAGATGCGCTTCTGACCTGGTCGTTTCATGATTGGACCCGTTTCCCGCAGGGGCGATGGGTCCCATGCCGTTTCTGGCACTTTGGTCAGACCTCGATCAGGTTGGTGTTGACGGTATCGATGATCATACCGGCCAATCGCGCGTCGCCAATTTTCTATAC